>JAYVPR010000172.1:0-2139 GCA_043757245.1 Polaromonas sp.
ACGCCCACGGCGCATTCGTTGCCGTCGTCGTCTATCACCGCTACGCGGTGGCCGGGGTAGCCTTTGCCCATGCTGCCCGCACGCGCTGGCCAAAACCGGTTGCAGTTGCCAACGACGTAATTGATCTCGGTTTGGCCAAACATTTCATTGACGACCACGCCCATTTCGTTCTTGCAGTAATCAAACACCGCATCGCCCACCGCTTCACCTGCGCTCATCAAGCCTTCAAGCTCAAGTTTGAAATGCTTGCGCGGCTGCGGGTAGGCCTTCATCATGGCTTTGAGCGCCGTGGGGAACAAAAAACTGTGCGTCACGCCGTGGGTTTGCATCAGCTCAAAGGCCAATTCGGGACTGAATCGGCCATTAAAGGCAACGATGGGCCGACCGAAGTACAGCGTGGGCAGCAATGCATCCATCAACCCACCCGTCCAGGCCCAGTCGGCGGGAGACCAAAATACGGCATTAGAGTCCGTTCGGGCTGAGCTTGGCCTGTCCTGAGCCCGTCGAAGGGTCGAAGCCTCTTCAGGCTGCCCTTCGACAAGCTCAGGGCGAACGGTTTTAAAACCAAACCAGTTCTGGCTGCACACAAAGCCTGTCAAATTGCCAATCAGCGCCCGGTGCGGTAACAGCGCGCCCTTGGGCGGGCCGGTCGTACCGCTGGTGTAAATCAATATGGCTGCTTCTTCAGCTTTGGTTTTAACTGCTGTGAAAGCGCTTTTATGTTTTGCAATCGCAGCCGCGTATTGAACATCGCCTGTGCAGTCGCCCACCGCCACCACGACTCGCAAAGCAGGGCAAGCAGCCCGTACCTGCTGCAGGTTGGCCATGCTGCTTTCGTCGGCAATGGCCACCACAGCCTGACTGTCTTGCAAGCGGTATTCCAGCGCTTCTGGCCCGAACAGCATCGACAGCGGCATGGCAACTGCGCCGAGCTGAAACACCGCCATATAGGCCACCACCGTTTCAAAGCGTTGCGGCATGACGATGGCCACCCTGTCGCCACGTTGAACACCCAGGCCTTTGAGCACATGGCTCAGGGCATCAGCCGAATTTTTAAGCTCAAAATAGGTATAAAAAGTGGCTGCAGCCCCTTGTTTATGGGCGTAAATAGCTACTTTTTTTATAGCACTTGTGGGCCCTCCTGAAGAACGCGCCCAGCGGCTGCAGCAGACTTCAGCAATGTTGAAGTAAACCGGTACTTGCCAGGAAAAGTTTTGATGCAACTCGGCATAACGGTCAACCGGGTTGTTAACTGGGTTGTTGCCTGGGTTGTCAACCGGTTTGTCCCGGTTTTGACTGCGCTTGTCTGGATGTTTCTTTATCATGCCCCCAATGTACAAAGAAAAACGCACTTCACACAGCGAGTTTGTCCCAATACGCGGGCTCAGCTACCACGTCCGCATCTGGCCCGGCAAAGGCCCGGAAAGTGTCACGACCGCCAGCGCCGAGCCGCCCCAAGCAAGGCCCGTCCCCGCGGGGGGCAGTGAAGTACACGCAGTGACGAACGTGGGGGCACACAGTCTGCCTGCTTTGGTTTTGGTTCATGGCTGGATGGACGTGGCCGCGTCTTACCAGTTCATGGTTGACGCATTCACCGATGCTTTTGCCGCTGGCCGCACCATCATTGCGCCGGACTGGCGTGGTTTCGGCTTGACCGATGGCACAGCCGACAACTATTGGTTTCCCGACTATCTGGCAGACCTTGATTTTTTGCTGGACCATTACGCCGGAGACCAAAAAATCGATCTGGTGGGCCACAGCATGGGCGGCAATGTCGCCATGACTTATGCAGGCGTGCGGCCTGAGCGCATCCGCCGACTGGTTAACCTCGAAGGCTTTGGCCTGGCCTCAAGCAAACCTGCCGAAGCCCCAAGCCGCTACGCCAAGTGGATTGACGAGCTGAAAACATTGCACAAAGGCGAGCTGAATTTAAAAGCCTACGGCGACGTCAGCGGCGTAGCCAAAAGACTGATGAAAACCAACCCACGCCTGAGCGAGGACAAGGCCAACTGGCTGGCAGCTCACTGGGCGCAGCGCACCACCGCTGGCGAATGGCTGATTTTGGGGGCGCCGGGCCACAAGGTGGTCAGCGCCAATATTTATCGGGTCGAAGAAACGCTGGAAGTTTACAAACGCATC
>JAYVPR010000173.1:0-2137 GCA_043757245.1 Polaromonas sp.
GGCTTGATGATGATGAGCGCCTTGAATGTTCAATTGAACGAGATTCCCTACAAAGGCACCGGCCCCGCGCTGAATGATTTGATGGGCGGTCAAGTGGATGTGCTGTGTGACCAAACTTCGGGTACCGTGCCTTCCGTCAAAGGCGGCAAAATCAAGGCCTATGCCTCTGCGGGCAAAGTGCGGCTGCCGCAGTTGCCCGATGTGCCTGCCATTTCTGAAGCCGGGGTGCAGGGCTTTGACATCAGCATTTCTTTCGGCCTGTATGCCCCCAAGGGAACACCCAAGCCTGTGCTCGAAAAATTGACATGGGCGCTGCAAAAATCAGTGACCGACCCCGAAGTTCGCAATCGTTTGGAGGGTATGGGCGTTTCTGCCGTGAATGCAGAGCAAGCCACGCCAGCCGCATTGCGCCAGCATTTGAAAAACGAGATTGACATCCTGGGTGGTTTGTTAATCAAGGCAGGAATCAAAGCGAATTGACCCAGCCTGCAGCCCTGAGCAACTGGCTCACGCTGGTCGTCACCCTCTTCATACAAGCCATGGTGGCCATGGCTTTGTTGACCTTGCCTGTGATGGCACCGGTGGTGTCCAAGGCACTGCAAGTGTCGCCAGCCCTGGTCGGCTTGTACGTCTCGGTGACCTACATCGGTGCCATGTTTTCTAGCTTGATTTCGGGCACCGCCGTTTCGCGTTTGGGCGCTATTCGGGTCAGCCAGATTGGCCTGTTGCTGTGCGCTGCGGGCTTGGTGCTTTGCGCCATACCTTGGTTGCCGGCTGTGGCCTCGGGTGCTTTGTTGATTGGCTTGGGATATGGGCCCATCACGCCGGCAAGCTCTCATTTATTGGCCAGGACCACGCCGCCGCATCAAATGTCTTTGATGTTCTCGATCAAACAAACTGGCGTGCCTTTGGGGGCCATGTTGGCGGGGGCGATCGTGCCGCAATTGTTGTTGCGTATTGACTGGCAATGGAGCATGGTCAGCGTGGCTGTGGTTTGCGTGCTGTTCGTGGGGATCTCGCAACGCTTGCGAGCCAGCATGGACGACGACCGAAAACCTGGACAGACTTTGAATCGGGCGAGTTTGATTCGTCCCATTCGTTTGGTCATAGGCCACCGTCTTTTGATGAGCATGGCTGCTTGTTCTTTTGTGTTTTCCATGGTGCAAATGTCTTTGACCACCTACTTGGTCACCTTCTTGCACGAGAAACTCAGCTACGGGTTGGTGGCTGCGGGGCTGGCCCTGTCTTTGACCCAAATGGGGGGTGTGGTGGGCCGAATTGGCTGGGGCTTTGTGTCAGACCGATGGCTTGGCACCTCGCGGGCCCTGCTGCTGTTGGCCGTGCTAATGGCCCTTTGCGCCCTGGCCACAGCGTATTTCACACCGGACGTTCCAACTTGGATGGTGTTGTCAATCTTGACAGTATTCGGTGCCTCTGCCATTGGCTGGAACGGCGTTTATTTGTCTGAAGTGGCCCGGCAAGCCCCCAAAGGCATGGCCAGCATGGCCACAGGCGGCACATTGGCCTTCACTTTCTTGGGCGTGGTAGTGGGCCCGATGTTGTTTGGCGTGATTTCGAACACGAGCGGTGGTTACCCCTTGGCATTCATGGGTCTGACCTTCATTGCCAGTCTAGCCGCTGGCTTGCTGTTGTTTATTTTTCGCTGGCGATAACAACTCAGGGAAGAATTGGGGTTAGACCCAATGCTGTTCATTTAAGACCGTTCGCCCTGAGCTTGGTCGTTGGGTTGCCAGCATAGCGCCAGGCTTCGACAAGCTCAGTCCGAACGGTTTTGGGTTTAAATGAACAGCATTGGGGTCAGCCCCAATTCTTCCCAATTCTTTGCAATCACCGGCAGGATGCGGCGAGGAACGGCTCCGCCAAAGCGATCAGAGCCACTCGCCGCCGAACCCGTCATCAGTTGAACCTGATCTTCAGACTCGACAAAGGCGCATCAAAGGCTGCCACCCATTGCTCACCTGGCGCCACCGGCCAGGCATCGGTCCAGGTGCCGGTGGTCACCACGTCACCCGGCTGCAAATCAGGCGCACCGGGACAGCCCCGCAGTTCCTGCAAAAAATGCCAAAGCGCATGCAAGGGACCGTCCAGCACATTGGCGCCTGCGCCTTGCTCCACG
>JAYVPR010000174.1:0-7818 GCA_043757245.1 Polaromonas sp.
TGCGGTACTCCGGCCTTCCATGTTGACGGCAACCCGCTGGCGGAACTTGATGGACTGAAAGTCTGCCTCATTCGCGCGGTAAGTGCTTTCAGTCCACGAACCTGAATCGGCATAGTCGTAGAACATCCGGGGGACGCGCTTTTTGTGCAGGATGCGCAGGTCTTCAATGTTGGTGATGATGGTCATGACGTATTCCTTATTCCTGCATGGTAACTGGGTGGATTCCGGGTGGCATGAAAACAGCTGTTGGCGCTTTGAAATTATTTTGATGGCCTCAAAATAGCATCCTTGACAGTGCAGCTCCGCGCTTCAAGTTTTACTTCATCCAGCACCTTTGAGCTATCTTTCACTAGCTGCACCACGTGCCTTCCCGGCCACGGTCGCCACGTCGCTTGCTAGCCCAGCCGCGCCCGATGCCGCGCAATCTGCGCTCGCACCTGCACAGGTGCCGTGCCGCCCAGCGTATTGCGGGCATTCAATGAACCGCGCAGGCTCAGCACGTCGTAAACATCTTTTTCAATTTTCGGGTTAAAGGTTTTCAATACGTCCAAAGGCAGTTCAGACAAATCGACGTTGTGCGACATGGCGGCTTTCACAGCATGCGCAACCGCTTCATGCGCATCCCTGAACGGCAAGCCTTTTTTAACCATGTAGTCGGCCAGGTCAGTCGCGGTAGCGTAACCGCGCAGGGCCGCTTGCTCCATGGCTTCTGGTTTGACCGTGATGCCCGCCACCATTTCTGCAAATATACGCAGTGTGTCTTTGAGCGTATCGACCGTGTCAAACAAGGGCTCTTTGTCTTCCTGGTTGTCTTTGTTGTAGGCAAGGGGTTGGCCTTTCATCAGCGTGATCAAGCCCATCAGATGGCCAACCACACGCCCGGTTTTCCCACGCGCCAGCTCGGGGACGTCAGGGTTTTTCTTTTGCGGCATGATCGACGATCCGGTGGTGAAGCGATCCGGGATGTGGATGAAACCAAAATTCTGGCTCATCCATAAGATCAACTCCTCGCTCATGCGGCTGATGTGTACCATCGCAATCGATGCGGCGGCGGTGAATTCAATCGCAAAGTCACGGTCACTCACCGCGTCGAGCGAGTTTTGGCACACGCAACTCTGGCCCTGCTCGTCGACCATACCCAACGTTTTGGCGACCCGTGCGCGATCCAGCGGGTAGCTGGTGCCTGCCAATGCGGCAGAACCGAGCGGCAGAAAATTGACACGCTTGCGGACGTCCGCCATGCGTGCTGCATCACGGGAGAACATTTCTACGTAGGCTAGCATGTGGTGGCCAAAGCTGACGGGCTGAGCCACTTGCAGATGGGTAAAGCCGGGCAGGATGACTTCAATGTTTTTGTCAGCAAGGTCGACCAGTGCTTTTTGCAGCTCGGTCAACAGCTCGGTAATCAAATCAATCTCACCGCGCAGCCATAGCCGCACATCGGTGGCGACCTGGTCATTGCGTGAGCGGCCTGTGTGCAGGCGCTTGCCAGCGTCGCCCACCAACGCGGTCAGGCGTGCCTCAATGTTCAGATGCACGTCTTCCAAGTCAAGCTTCCATTCAAACGCGCCGGACTCAATTTCAAGCGTGATTTTTGCCATGCCCTGCTGGATGGCTACAAGGTCAGCGGCACCGATGATGCCTTGCGCGGCCAGCATGTCAGCATGCGCCAGTGAGCCTGCAATGTCTGCTTGATACAAGCGTTTGTCAAAAAATACACTGGATGTGTAACGCTTGACCAAATCACTCATGGGCTCAGAAAACAGGGCCGACCAGGCTTGGGATTTTTTGTCGAATTGGTTCAATTTAAACTTTCAAGGGTGCATTTTGCTTGTCTGTACGCTCGGGCAATGCAATACTCATGTGGTCGATCAAGAAGTTGACCAAGCTGTTGATTTTATCTGTCCTCTCTGCTTTCCTCCGGCCCGTTGCCCGCCCCTCATGAAGACAACCCACTCAGCTTTTGCTGAATCCACACTGCAAGGCAGCTTGACACCGCTGGACGATGGTGTGCTCACGCCCCATGCTGTGCCAACTCGCCTGAACATGTTTGATGCCTGTCATGTCGGTGTGGTGTTGCGTGCGGTGCTCTTTGTGCAGGCTGTTGTGGGGGTTGGCGCGATGTTTGTGGCCAGCCAGCCGCTCGACTGGCTGCTGCGCTTTTCATTGCTGACGGGCGGTGTGTTGCCCGCCACTTTAGCCTGGCTGATTGCCGCCTGCGCCTTGAAAGCGCGTCTGGCCCGGCTCCGGCCTTCAGGGCAATGGCTGTCGGGCATATTTTTGGGAGCCGTGGCGGGTCTATACGGTTGCGGCTTGCTCAGTTTTATGGGCATGCTACAGCCTGCGCCCTGGTTTGCCAGCGCAGCAGCGGGTGCGTTGATGTCAGGCATGTTGCTGGCCGGGCTTTTCTGGCGAGCCCGGGCGCGAACCCCGGCCGCCACCACTGCACGGCTGGCTGAGCTGCAATCGCGCATTCGTCCGCATTTTTTGTTCAACACCCTGAATAGCGCCATCGCCCTGGTACGCGCCGAGCCGCTGAAAGCCGAGGCCGTGCTGGAAGATTTGAGTGAGCTGTTTCGCAGCGCATTAGCCGACCCGGCAGAGTCTGTCACGTTAGCTCAGGAAATCACGCTAGCCCAACGCTACCTGGCGATTGAAGCGATCCGCTTTGGCGAGCGCCTGCAAATCAGCTGGAATCTGGATGCCGATGCGATGCAAGCCCGGCTGCCGCCCCTGCTGCTTCAGCCGCTGGTTGAAAACGCCATCAAGCACGGGGTAGAGCCCAGCGCAACGGGTGCGCAGGTCAAAATTTCAACCGAGCGTCGGGGCGGCGTGGTGGTAGTCAAGGTCAGCAACACCACACCAGCAGGTGTGGGTGAACGCGGCAACGGGCTGGCCCTTGCCAATGTGCGCGAGCGATTGCTGCTGCTGCATGATCTGCAGGCGCGCTTTCAAACCGTTTACAAAGACGGTGTTTTTCAAGTGCGGCTGGAGTTGCCCGTATGAATTTAAAAGTGTTGCTGGTCGATGATGAAGCACTGGCGCGCGCCAGGTTGCGAACGCTGCTGGGCGATTGCAATGACCCGGGTGCCAACACGGTGGACGAAGCCTCAAACGCCGTGCAAGCCATGTCTGCCCTGCAACGCGGTACGTTTGACGTGGTGCTGCTGGATGTGCGTATGCCCGGTATGGACGGCGTGCAGCTTGCGCAAACCATTGCCGGCATGCCCCAGCCACCAGCAGTGGTGTTTGTCACGGCGCACGCAGAGCATGCTGTGCAGGCCTTTGATGTGGCGGCTACCGATTACCTAACCAAACCCGTGCGGCTTGAACGCTTGCAGCAAGCACTGCAAAAAGTAGAGCGCTTGGTGCAATCAAAACGAGCGCTACAACCTTATCTGCCTGATGAAACCCTGATTATTCAAGACCGGGGAAGAACCGAGCGCGTCCCCCTGGCCGAGGTGCTCTACCTGAAGGCCGAGCTTAAATACGTCACGGTACGTACCGCAACCCGCAGCTATATTCTCGATGGTGCCCTGAGCGAACTGGAAGAAAAATACGCCGCACATTTCATGCGTATTCACCGCAATGCTTTGATTGCCCGGCGCGCTGTGCGGGCGCTGGTCAGGCACTTTGACCCGGAAGAAGGCGAAGGCTGGGCGGTGCGGCTAAACGGTATTGATGAGTTGCTGGCCGTGTCGCGCCGCCAACTGAGCGCGGTGCGCGAGGCGATTTCGCAGTAACCGCAGAAAGTTTTCCCATGCACCAGTGATTGTGTGTTGCACGTTTTGAGCCGCAGTGATGCTCAATTGATGAGCGTCCAAACAGTGCATACCGTTCGGTGTAAGCTTGCAACGTTGTCTTCACGTCTGAATTGCTCTCATCAGGATACGCATGAATATTGAGCCTGCCGCCGATCAGCCCGTAGCCGAACTTCAGCATGCCAGTCCGCCTGAATCCGCTGCATTGATCGCTGTGCCTGAAACCCAGTTGGATATGCCCGTTAGCATACGCAGCTTATCGCTGGTGATTATTGCTGTGTTCGCTGGCTTGTTTGTACTGCAGTGGGCCAAGGCGGTGTTTGTTCCGTTCATGCTCGGATTGGTTTTTAGTTATGCTTTATCGCCAATCGTCAACTGGATGGAGACGCGCCGCATTCCGCGCGTCTTGGGGGCTGGCGTGTTGCTCCTGGCTCTGTTGGGTGTAATGGGTACAACGGCTTATTCGTTGTCAGATGAGGCGGTACGACTGGTTAACTCGCTACCAACCGCTGCTCAAAAATTAATTAGAACCATTAAGACCCAACAAGGCGGCAAGGACAGCACGCTTGAGACAGTACAAAAAGCCGCTACCCAAATTGAGCAGGTAACCAAGGAAACCAGCGTTCCGCCCACCAACCGGGGTGTGATGCGGGTAATCGTTGAGCCTGCGCGATTCAATATCAAGGATTATTTGTGGTCAGGCACGATCGGACTGGTCACGTTGTTGGGGCAGATGACTGCGGTGTTGTTTTTAACTTATTTTTTAATGGTGTCGGGCAACACCTTCAGGCGCAAGCTGATAAAGCTGGCTGGACCGTCGCTGAGCAGTAAAAAAATTACATTACAGGCACTGGACGAAATCACCGGGCAGATTCAGCGTTACCTGCAGGTGCAGCTCGCCACCAGCGCACTGGTGGGCGTGCTGACCGGGCTGGCACTGTGGGCAATAGGCCTTGAAAATGCGGCCGTCTGGGGCATTGTTGCCGCAGTGCTTAATCTGGTGCCTTATGTGGGCTCGCTGATCACGGGGATTGCCTCTGGCGGCGTCGCTTTTTTGCAATTTGGCTCCATCAACATGGCATTGCTGGTGGCTGGCGCATCGGTTGCGATTCACACCGTTGTGGGTAACCTTATCACGCCTTGGCTCACCAGCCGCTCCAGTCGTATGAACCCGGTGGCGGTGTTTGTTGGCTTGCTTGCCTGGGGCTGGCTGTGGGGCGTATGGGGCTTGCTGCTGGGCCTGCCTATTTTGATGATTGTCAAAGCGGTGTGCGATCGGGTGGATGACCTGAAGCCAATTGGCGAATTTTTAGGCACCTGATGGTGCTCAGTGGCGCAAGATGCCCGCGCTGCCCCTGGATATTTTTGGGATTCATGAATATCCTTCATTCAGTCGCTACGGGTATTGGTTAACATGGCTGGTTATTTTTAAAACCTCAGAGAGAAGATATGCTCGCACTGTTATCCGACCCGCAAATCTGGGTTGCCTTTGCCACCTTGACGCTACTAGAACTGGTGCTGGGCATTGACAACATCATTTTCATTTCAATTCTGGTCGACAAGCTGCCCAAAGCGCAGCAAGAGGTTGCCCGCAAAATTGGTCTCTTCATGGCGATGTTCATGCGGATCGGCTTGCTGTTTATATTGTCTTGGATCGTCGGTTTGACCGAGCCATTTTTCACCGTGTTTGGCAAACCAATATCGGGTCGTGATCTGATTCTCATCTTGGGCGGCCTGTTTTTGATCTGGAAAAGCACGGGTGAGATTCACCAGTCACTTGAAGGTGAAGAGGCGCACACTGCCAGTGCCGTCAAAGCCACCTTTGCTGCCGTTATTGTGCAAATCATGATCATCGATATGGTGTTTTCACTTGACTCCATCATCACCGCTGTCGGCATGGTCGATGAGCTGGCCGTGATGGTTGCGGCAGTGGTGGTGTCGGTAGGTTTGATGATGCTATTTGCCTCAAGCATTGGCCGCTTTGTGTCCGACCACCCAACCATTAAAATGCTGGCGCTGGCCTTTTTGGTGGTGGTAGGCGTGGTGTTGGTGGCTGAAGGCTTTGGCCACCATGTGCCCAAAGGCTATGTCTACTTTGCCATGGCATTTTCCTTGGGTGTTGAAATGCTCAACATCTGGATGCGCAAACGTTCAGCCAAGCCGGTGCATCTGCACGATGCCTACCGTGCCGCAGAACCTGACAAAAAGTAAGCTCAAAAAACCTGGGGACAAAAAAGTTCCTGGTGTCAGGCGCTACTTGAGTGTGTTTTCCCTAGGTTGCACAGACCGCACCCGCGTCTAAGATTTGACCGCGCCATTTAGCGCAGGACGATTAAAAACGAGGGAAACACACCATGCAACACCATCTCTGGACCACATTGAGCCGACCTGCGTTGGTCCTATCGGTCGCTGTTCTACTGGCAGCCTGCGCCAACATGCAAGGCGAAAGCGCCAGCGCAGCCTTGCAGCGCGCCAACACCGCCATGGGTGGCACAGCACTTAAAAGCATTTCCTTTGCCGGTAACGGTACGGGTGCCACCTTTGGGCAGGCCTACCTTGCCGGCCAGGCCTGGCCAAAAATTACCTATTCAACTTTCTCCCGGGTCGCTGACTACGAAAACGCCGCGTTCAGGGAAGACGCCGCCCGTAGCCGGGCTGAGCCCAATGGCGGCGGGGCTGTGCCGTTAATGGGCACGGGTGAGCAGCGCACTAGCGGCTTCATGCGGGGCGCCAGCGCCTGGAACATGGTGGGCCCCGCGCCGGTTGCTGCACCTGTCGCCTATGACATGCGCGTACACGACCTGTGGACCACTCCACACGGCGTGATCAAGGCTGCACTGGCTAACAACGCCACGGCAACCATGCGTACCGTCGACGGAAAAACGCTTACTGCTGTGTCTTTTTCAGTGCCCGGCCGCTACCGCGCCACCGCGCTGATCAATGCTGCCGGCATGGTCGAGCAAATTGAATCAACCCAGCCTCACCCGGTTTCGGGCGACACCGCTTCGGTCATCCGTTTTTCCGACTACAAGGATACTGGCGGCGTAAAGTTTCCGACGCGTATTCAGCAAAGCATGGGTGGCTACCCGGTGCTGGACTTGACGGTGAGCGATGTCACACCCAACGCGCCCGCTGGTTTCGAAGTGCCCGCTCTGGTGACAGCGTTTGCTGAAAACATAGCTGCCAACAAAGTGGCAGACGGCGTGTGGCACCTTGCAGGTGGCTCGCACAACAGCGTGGTGATTGAAATGAAAGACCACATCATGGTGGTTGAAAGCCCACTTTATGACGGCCGCGCCGTGCCGATGCTGGCCGAGGCTAAAAAACTCAGCCCTGGCAAGCCAATTCGTTTTGTCGTCAATTCGCACCATCATTTCGACCATTCGGGTGGCCTGCGCAGCGCAGTGGCTGAAGGCGCCACGCTGGTCACCAGCGAGCTGTCCCGGCCATTTTTTGAAACCACGATGGCCAATCCCAACAGCATCAAACCTGATGCCATGCAGACATCAGGCAAAAAAGCGGTAGTCACAGGTGTGAGCGGTAAACGCAGCTTTACTGACGGTGTAAGAGTGGTTGATGTGTATTACATCGAAGGCAGCGTGCATGCCAATGGCTTTTTGATGGTGCATCTGCCTAAAGAAAAACTGCTGATTGAAGCCGATGCCTACACCCCCGGCGCACCGAATACGCCGGCGCCAGTTGTTCCTAATGCGCTTCATGTGAATTTGGTGCAAAACATCGAGCGTTTGAGGCTCGGCGTGGACCAAATCCTGCCTTTGCATGGCCGTGTTGTACCCGTCAGCGAACTTTATACTGCAATTGGCAAAAAAATGTGATGATGAAGGCCGAAAACGGGTGACGACACCGTTCTTTAGCATAATTTATGGCTTTAACCCAATAAATACGGGTGCGAAAAGCTATAAATCTTATAGCATGATCGACAACCGGATATCTTGCCGACACACACTGTTTCGCAAACCCCCGAAGGAGTTTGTTGGTCGCGAGGTCGCCACATTGTTAGCAGGAAATCCAGCCTATATCCACACATGAAGTTAGG
>JAYVPR010000175.1:0-2134 GCA_043757245.1 Polaromonas sp.
GGTCATTTAATGCCAACTTTCGCGACAAGAAGCGATCCCGTCCCGGACAATGGGGCGATTGATCATGATGGCTTCTATTACGCATTGCTGGAAAAACACGCGACTTGATTGGATCGGGCTGCTGGCCTGTGCCTTGTTCTTGTTCGGCGGGTACGTCCAAAGGTTACACGCGGAAACGGTCCTGCCAGAGGTCTCACCTCTCAAGCTGGAGCGCAATGCAGAGAGCTTGTCACTGTCGGCGCTTGTTAAGTTTGATTTACCTCAGGCTGTGGAAGAGGCGTTACTCAAAGGCATACCGGTGATCTTCGTGGCGGAGGTCGATATTTACCGAGAGCGCTGGTACTGGGCTGATAAAAAAATAACGAAAACTGAGCGGCACATGCGATTGGTGTATCAACCTTTAACGCGCCGCTGGCGACTGATGGTCGGAGCGGGTGTGATCGCCAATAACGGCATTGGTGTGGCCTTGAATCAGTCGTTCGATTCGCTTGACGATGCCCTGAACTCGATCCGTCGATTTTCAGGTTGGCGCATTGCAGAAATGGCTGAGCTGGATGTGGACTCGAAGCACCGGGTTGAATTTCGATTCCGACTGGATGCCTCTCAACTGCCACGACCACTTCAAATCGGCACCTTAGGTCAAAGCGACTGGTCCTTGGCCATCTCGACAACCCAGCGACTCCTGTTGGAAAGCCTCAAGTGAGTCAGCCCAGTCAGCGTGGCAGCCCCCCCCTGACACAGACCTCAAAGACCCTGCGCTGGACGCTCGGTTTAGGGGCGGCGGTCATGGCGTCCATCGGTTTGGTCTTGCTGTTCTTGTTGACGCAGGCCACCGACAACCGTGAAATGTACGAGCGTAACTACGCGCGCTTGTTCGCTATCAATGTGGTGGTTGCAGCCTCGCTTTTGTTGGTGATTGGTTGGGTCGTTTTCAAGCTGCTCGTGCGTCTCAAGCAAGGACGGTTCGGCAGTCGTTTATTGGTCAAGTTGGCCGCCGTATTCGCTTTGGCGGGCTTTGTGCCGGGCATGCTGATTTATGTGGTTTCTTACCAATTTGTATCGCGCTCGATTGAAAGCTGGTTTGACATCAAGGTCGAAGGCGCCCTTGAGGCCGGTCTGAATTTGGGGCGTGCAACACTGGACATCTTGTCCACCGACTTGGCCGGCAAGACGCGTGCCGTGGCGACGCAATTGAATGACAGTCCAGACGTGACAGCCGGACTATTGCTGGAGCGTGTGCGTGAGCAGCTTAACGTGCGTGATGTCATTCTTTGGGGGGGCAACGGGCAGATGATTTCTGTCGCAGGGGCTTCAAAGTTTGAGATCAATCCAGATCGACCGAGCACGCAACAATTCCGCACCGCAAGGAATCAACGCGCAGTCACCTGGATCGAGGGCTTTGATGAATCAGGTGCGGCCGTTGCGAGTCGCGCCAGGATCAAGGCTTTGGTTATGGTGCCAAGGGCCGGGCTGGACATGCTGGGCGACGCCCGTTTCTTGATGGTGACGCAAGATCTGCCCGATACCTTGGTGGCCAATGCCCTGGCGGTGACGCAGGCTTACCGTGAATACCAGGAAAGAGCGTTGGCTCGCGAGGGCTTGCGCCGCATGTACATCGGCACACTCACTTTGAGCCTCTTCCTGGCCGTATTTGGCGCGGTGTTGTTGGCTATTTTGCTGGGTAACCAGATCACTCGCCCTTTGCTTTTGCTGGCCCAAGGGGTGCGGGAGGTGGCCCGAGGGTACCTGACACCTAAAGCCGTCTTGCAAGGGCGAGACGAATTGGGTGGTTTGACCCGGTCATTTGCGCAAATGACCCAGCAGCTTTTGGATGCTCGTCTGGCTTTGGAGCACAGCATGGAGGATGTCAACGCCGCACGCGAAAATTTGCAGACCATTTTGGACAACCTCACGGCGGGTGTATTGGTGTTGGACGCACAAGGCGTTATTCAGTCAACCAATGCAGGTGCGACACGCATACTGAAATTGCCAATGGCCGCTTTTGAAGGCCGGAAACTAAGTGACATTGAAGGCTTGGAAGAGTTCGCAAAAAGTGTCCAGCGCCAGTTTGACGCCTTTTTGGGGGAGCGTAGCGAACACGGGTTGGATCACTGGCAGCAGTCATTTGAATTGG
>JAYVPR010000176.1:0-2132 GCA_043757245.1 Polaromonas sp.
TACCACGCTGATTCTGATTGACCTGGGCAAAGGCCAGCACCGCATGGGCGGCAGTATTTTGGCGCAGACATTGAACTGCGAAGACGGCGACGTGCCCGATTTGGACGACGCCAAAGACCTGGTCAATTTGGTCAACGCCATCAATGCCTTGCGGGCTAAAAACCAGGTGCTCGCCTACCACGACCGCAGCGACGGCGGCCTGTTTGCCTGCGTTTGTGAAATGGCGTTTGCCGGCAACGTCGGCGTTGCGCTGAACATCGACATGCTGCTGGTGGAAGGCGACGGCATCAGCGACAGCCGCATGGAGGTTGGCGACAGCAAAAACTGGGCAAGCCAGGTCAGCGTGCGCCGCGACGAGCTGACGCTCAAGGCACTGTTCAATGAAGAGCTGGGCGCTGTGATTCAGGTTAGCACCGCCATTCGCAACGACGTTATGCAAACCCTGCGCGAACACGGCTTGAGCAAGTTCAGTCACTTCATCGGCAAAACCCGGCCTGACCATTCACAACTGAATGTGGGCAAAGGCGAAGTACAAGTCTGGCGCGACACCAAAGCCGTCTTCAAAGCCAAATTGCAAGATTTGCATCAGGTGTGGGACTCGGTGAGCTGGAAGATTTGCCAGCTGCGCGACAACCCGGCGGGTGCGGATGCCGAGCATGCGGCGGTCGGTGATCCAGCAAACCCCGGCTTGCATGTCCACCTTCCCGATTCGCTCCCTCTCCTCCCGGGAGAGGGCAGGGGTGAGGGCATCCCCGAATCCATCCCCGCGCCCGCTTTGATGCTCTCCAAACCCAAAATAGCCATCCTCCGCGAGCAAGGCGTCAACTCCCATATCGAAATGGCCTACGCCTTCACCGAAGCCGGTTTTGAGGCCTACGACGTTCACATGACCGACCTGCAAACCGGAAGGGCAAAACTGGCTGACTTCAAAGGCGTGGTAGCTTGCGGGGGGTTTAGCTACGGCGATACGTTGGGCGCGGGCATAGGCTGGGCACGATCGATTACTTTCAACCCGGCGTTGGCCGACCAATTTTCAAAGTTTTTTGCAGAAAAAGACACCTTTGGTCTGGGCGTATGCAACGGTTGTCAAATGTTTGCCGAACTCAGCGGCATCATCCCCGGTGCTCATGCCTGGCCCCGCTTCACCACCAACCGCAGCGAGCGTTTTGAAGCCCGACTGAGCCAGGTTGAAGTACTCGATTCCCCGAGTTTGTTTTTCAAAGGCATGGCCGGCAGCCGCTTGCCGATAGCCGTGGCACACGGAGAGGGTTTCGCCAACTTTGACCCTGCACTGGGCGGGCGCGGCGACGCGGCAACCGCCATCGCCGCCATGCGCTTCACCGATAACCACGGCGCGGCAACGACAAGCTACCCAGCCAACCCCAACGGCAGCCCAGGCGGCTTGACGGCGGTAACCACAGCAGATGGTCGCTTCACAGCCATGATGCCGCACCCCGAACGCGTCTTTCGCAATATCCAAATGAGCTGGACACCGCTAGACACAGCCGCTCACAGCCCGTGGATGCAGTTGTGGCACAACGCCAGGCGTTGGATTAGTTGATGGGCAGCAAAGGCTTGAGCAGAATTCGCCTGCGTTTTGATGCGGTTGACGCCTTTCGAGGCGCGGCTATCGTTTGGATGACGGTGTTCCACTTTTGCTTTGACTTGAACCAGTTTGGCTACATCAAACAAAATTTTTACACTGACTTTTTTTGGACTTACCAACGGGCGGCTATTGTCAGCCTGTTTGTTTTTTGTGCAGGTTTAAGCCAAGCGATTGCGGCGCACCAAGGGCAAACCACCACCCGTTTCTGGCAGCGCTGGGCGCAAGTCGCTGGCTGTGCATTGCTGGTGACTGCAGGCTCCTATTGGATGTACCCCGCCAGCTTTATTTACTTTGGCGTGCTGCACAGCATCGCCGTGATGCTGGTGGTTGTGCGTTTGTCCAGCGGCTGGGGGCGTTGGTTGTGGCCACTGGGCGGTTTGGTCATTGCTATGCCTTTGATAGCTATTAGCGCCCATATTTATTGGCCTGAGGTCGATTTTCTTAACCAAAAAACCTTCAACTGGCTGGGTTTGATCAACCGCAAACCGATCACTGAAGACTATGTACCGCTGCTGCCATGGTTAGG
>JAYVPR010000177.1:0-2130 GCA_043757245.1 Polaromonas sp.
TAATTCCATTTCCATATCAATCCGACATGTTGTTGCTTCGCCTTGCCGTGCTATAGCACTGTCTGCGGCTTCGCGCCTAATGTCGTATCGATCTGGAAATGGAATAACCTCTCGATTCGCTCTCGGGCATTCAAGAAACCTTTTCAAGGCGGTATTTTGTCTCACTTTTTGGCTTGGTGAAACAACACTTTTTCCCTCTATCCTGCTCGCCTTCTCATATTCTAGTGATCCGGCCTTGTGAAGTCTGAATTCCTTTATCCGTTCGCCCTGAGCTTGGTCGTTGGGTTTGCCTGTGCTGGCCAGGCTTCGACAGGCTCAGCCCGAACGGAAACTTAATACGTCATCGGGCCGGAGCATTGGTGATTGCTAATCAATGGATTTTCGTACTGTCCATCAATAGTTCAAGAGCTGCCTCAACCTCGTGACAGGTGACTTCTAAAAGAGGTTGCACTTTGTCTTGCATGGCGGGCCAGGCCGCAGCGCCTTGCTGCTGCAACGTGGTGATGGCCATGGCGGCTTCCCTGGGTGTTACAAAGCCATGGCTTTGCACCAGCAGTTTGCCTTCAGGGCTGATCATTTTGAAATGAAACTGACCATCGGCTTCCCGGTACTGTTTGAAGCTGGGCAGGTGTGTTTTTGCAGCTTTTGGCTTGCTTGCTGCGGTTACCGGCAACGCCAGTATGCGCAGACCAACCGCATCGCGCAGCTGGCTCATAAAGGGCGCTGACAGGGCGATGGCCTTGCTGGCACCGGCCTGCAAAATCGCCTCGATTTTTGCCGGGTCAGCCATCAAGGCATGGTAGTGCTCGCGCATCGGCGCGATGTCTTGGTCAATGCGTTCAAGCAGCAGTTGTTTGGCATCGCCCCATGCAATGCCGTCGGCATAGGCGCGCCTCATGCTGGCGGTTTCCTCTGAGGTTGCAAATGCCTGATAGATCTGGAACAGGGCCGAGCCTTCGGTTTGCTTGGGAACGCCCGGCGCGTTGGAGTCCGTGACGATGCCGGCAATGAGCTTTTTCAGCTGATCGCGTGATGAAAACAGGGGAATAGTGTTGTCGTAGCTCTTGCTCATTTTGCGGCCGTCAAGCCCCGGCAAAGTAGCCACCGACTCTTCAATCAACGCTTCAGGCAGTACCAGTAGATCGCCATACATGTGGTTAAAACCTTTGGCCATGTCGCGGGCCATTTCAATGTGTTGAATCTGGTCACGGCCTACCGGCACTTTGTGTGCTTTGAACATCAAAATATCAGCACCCATCAAAACCGGGTACATGAAAAGGCCGGCCGTCACGTCGGCATCTGCATCCGCGCCTGCAGCCGTGTTTTTATCAACTTGCGCCTTGTAGGCGTGCGCGCGGTTGAGCACGCCTTTGCCCAAAACGCAGGTTAAGAACCATGTCAGCTCAGGGATTTGCGGAATGTCTGACTGGCGGTAAAACGTGACGCGCTCCGGGTCCAGCCCGGCGGCCAGCCAGCTGGCGGCAATTTCAAGCGTTGAACGCTGGATACGCGCTGGTTCATCACACTTGATGAGCGCGTGATAGTCCGCCAGAAAATAAAAGCTCTCCGCATTAGCTCCTTTGCTGGCGGCAACCGATGGGCGAATCGAGCCCACGTAGTTACCCAAGTGGGGCGTGCCAGAAGTGGTGATGCCCGTTAAATAACGCAGGGTGTTAGACGATTGCATGGGAGTTTGAAATAAGCCAACAAGTTAGCGGAGCAGCATGGCCACAGGCGTGATGAAGGTGTTTAGCAAGCGGTATGACAGCGCCATCATGGGCTCCATCCAGAGTGGACCAAACACTTTAAAAACGATCAAACCGAGCACGATGAAAAAACCAAACGGTTCAACACGCGCCAGGTATTGGCCATAGCGCCACGGCAGCAAGCCCACGGCAACACGGCCACCATCCAGCGGCGGCAGGGGAAACAGATTGAGTACCGCCAGTGCCAGATTCACAACGACACCCGCTTTGGCCATTTGAATAAAAAAGTGATCAGCCACATCCGTGGTGTTGAGAGCGACAAACATCACAGCCCAAAACAAGGCTTGAACAAAGTTGATACCCGGCCCGGCAAGCGCCACCCAAATCATGTCGCGCTTGGGGTTACGCAGGTTGCCAAAGCGCA
>JAYVPR010000178.1:0-7783 GCA_043757245.1 Polaromonas sp.
CGCGGTGCAGTACGCATTGACGATGGTGTGAGGCGCGGCGATGCAATCTCACCGTTTTACGACTCCATGGTGGCCAAGCTCATCGTGCATGGCAAAACCCGTCAGGAAGCGCTCGCCCGGCTGGATGCAGCGCTTGCGCAAACGCACATTGTTGGGTTGAACACCAACGTGCAGTTTTTGCGTTACGTGTTGCAAAGCGAATCGTTTGCCAATGCGAATCTTGACACGGCACTGATCCCGCGCGAAGAAGCCGTGCTCTTCAAGCAAGAGCGTATTGGTTTGCCGATGGCTGTCGCTTGCGCAGTAGCGCAAACGCTACTGAACGAAAAGTCATACGAAACGGCAGACCCTTTTAGCCGCCGCGATGGCTGGCAGTCTCACGGTGTCACGCTGCGGCGCTTTGAGTTTGAATTTCATGGTGCTTTGCACAAAGCAGCGTTGACCTACCTGCACGATGGCGCTTTGCATTTGGCGGTGGGTGATATGACGATGGGAGGGGTGGCTGGCGTACTCGCAATGACGCAAGCATCCGGCCGCATCAACGTACAGTTTGCCGGGCAACGCGTGACGGCGAATGTCTATAAAAATAACGGTGTAACCTATATTTTTTGTGGTCACGGCGCTACTCAAATCATAGCAATTGATCTGCTTGCCCATGCTGGCGAGGCGCACGCTGAAGGGGGGCGCTTGACCGCACCCATGCCCGGCAAGGTGGTGTCGTTTGCCGTCAAGGCAGGTGACAAAGTCAGCAAGGGCCAGGCGTTGGCCGTGATGGAAGCCATGAAGATGGAGCACACCATTGCCGCGCCCCTGGACGGCGTGGTGGAGGAGCTGCTGTATGCGCCGGGTGATCAGGTCACTGAAGGCGCAGAGTTGCTTAAGCTGGGAGTTTGATTGATGCGCGTGACGTTCTGCTGTGCAGACACCAAGGCACAGCCTTGGCTGGAAGGCTTGCGCGCTGCCTTGCCGGGTGCTGAGGTTGAGCTGTGGTCACCAGGCGCAAACCCTGCTGATTACGCCGTGGTGTGGGCACCACCACAGGCTTTTTTTGATGAGCAAACGGCCCTCAAGGGCGTGTTCAACATCGGTGCTGGTGTTGATGCACTGGTGAAGTTGCGCTTGCCTGCGGATGTACCTGTGGTACGGCTGGACGATGCGGGCATGTCGGTACAGATGGCTGAATATGTCTGCCATGCGGTCATTCGGCACTTCAGGGAGTTTGATGCGTATGAGGCAGACGTAGCGAAAGGCCAATGGTCTTACCGCAAGCCTGGATCGCGTGCTGATTTCCCGGTCGGGGTAATGGGTTTGGGTGTGCTGGGCGAACGTGTCAGTTTGGCCTTGAGGCAGTTTGACTTCCCCGTATTGGGCTGGAGTCGATCTGCAAAAAGCATAGCTGGTGTGCAGTGCTTTTCAGGTACAGATGGCGTTGGATGCGTTGGAGGCTTCAATGACTTTTTGGCTGCCACGCGAATTTTGGTCTGCTTGCTACCCTTGACACCTGAAACTGAAAATATTTTGAACCATGGCAGCCTTGCGCGCCTGTTGCCTGGCGCTTATGTCATCAACGTTGCCCGGGGTGCGCACGTCGTGGACGGTGATTTGCTGGCGCTGCTTGGCAGCGGGCATCTGGCAGGTGCCACCTTGGATGTTTTCAGGCAAGAGCCGTTGCCGCCTGCCCACCCGTTTTGGCAGCACGAGAAAATTACACTAACGCCGCATACATCGGCTCGCACACTGCGCATTGAGAGCATTGCGCAAATCGTCAGGAAAATACAGGCATTGCATGGCGGCGCGGATGTTTCCAGCATTGCCGGTGTGGTTGATATGAAAAAAGGATACTAGGCGCATGAACTACCCTCCCCGAGTCAAAATTGTCGATGTCGGTCCGCGCGATGGCTTGCAAAACGAAAAATCACCCGTGCCTGCAGCCGTAAAAATAGAGCTCGTGCATCGCCTGCAAGACGCGGGCTTGAAAGAAATTGAAGTCACCAGCTTTGTATCGCCCAAGTGGGTGCCGCAAATGGCTGATGCGCTGGATGTCATGGCGGGCATGCGGCGCTTGCCGGGGGTGCGCTATTCGGTACTGACGCCCAATAGACAAGGTTTTGAGGCGGCTCTGCCATCAAAACCTGATGAGATCGTGGTGTTTGCCGCTGCCAGTGAGGCCTTTAGTCAGCGCAATATCAATTGCTCGATTGCTGAAAGCATTGATCGTTTTGCACCCGTTGTGAGCGCTGCAAAAGCAGCCGGTATTTATGTCCGTGGTGCGATTTCCTGCGCTGTCGGTTGCCCCTATGAGGGTGAGGTTGCGCCTGAGCAGGTAGCGATGGTGGCGCGGCTGATGGCCGGTATCGGCGTGCAGCATATCGGCGTGGCTGACACCATTGGTGTGGGCACGCCGCTCAAGGTGCAACGCGCCATTGAAGCCGTGCTCAAGCACTATGCCCTGAATGACATATCAGGCCATTTTCACGACACCTATGGCCAGGCGCTTGGTAACACCTTGGCCACGCTGCAACTGGGTGTCTGGCAGTTTGATACGTCAATAGCTGGCTTGGGCGGCTGCCCGTATGCCAAAGGCGCTACTGGAAACGTAGCAACTGAAGACGTGGTCTATATGTTGCATGGTATGGGCATTGACACCGGCATTGACCTGGACAAGCTGGTCGATGCGGGTCAGTTCATCAGCGACTTCCTGGGTCGCAAGCCAAACTCGCGGGCGGCGACGGCTTTGATTAATAAAAGGCTTAATTGATGTGTGGTTCTGAGTTGGTGGCGCTGCCTGAGGGCGCTCAAAAGGTTGCGGCTTTTCTGCAAGCCAAAGAGCATCCTCATGCGCCTGTCATGCTCGACGCCGCTGCTCGCACCGCGCAGCAGGCGGCTGATGCGCTGGGTGTGGATGTTGGCCAGATCGCCAAGAGCATTGTGTTTCGCCGCAGGACGGACGACGCAGCTGTGCTGGTCGTGACAGCCGGCGATCAGCGGGTCAATGAGAAGAAGCTCGAAGCATTGGTATGCCCTGACGGTCAGCGGCTGGGTCGTGCCGATGCAGAGTTTGTCAAAGCCAAAACCGGTTTTTCAATTGGCGGTGTCTCACCTCTTGCGCATGCAACGCCTGTGGTGCTGTTGATTGACCAATCGCTGTTCAGGTTTGATCGAATCTGGGCCGCAGCCGGGCATCCGAATGCGGTGTTTCAGTTGACGCCAGCTGATCTGGAGTGGCTGACAGGCGCGCCCGTGGTGGATGTTGCTGTTAACCCTCTGGAGGATAAACTGGCTCAGCGAAATGCTATTACTTTAGTAGCTGAAAGGGCCCAAATAATGGCGGTTACAGCCGAAATAACTTCTCCATGTATTTCGGTTTGCCGAATGGACATGGCGACCGCGCTGTGTGAAGGTTGTTTCAGATCGCGTGATGAAATTGCCGCTTGGGGCAGTGCTGGCGATGCTGCCAAGCTGGCCACCTGGGCGCGTATCGAAGAGCGCATGGCTGCTCTGCAGGTTTGATCATGCAAACGCCATGAAGCACATTACCTTTCACCTCGACTTCATATCACCCTACGCCTACCTGGCGTTTGAGCAGTTGCCCGAAGTACTCAAAGGCATCAGCTACAGCGCTACCTATCGCCCCGTGCTGTTTGCAGGCATGCTCAAGCACCACGGCCAGCTCGGCCCGGCTGAGATCGCGTCCAAGCGCGACTGGACTTACCGGCAAGTGATGTGGCTGGCGCACTCGCTGAACATACCGATGCAAATGCCCGCCAGCCATCCGTTCAACCCACTTCCCTTGCTCAGGCTGGCCATCGCTTGTAATACCCGCTTAACTGGGGAAGCGAACCGTTATGTGTGTGAAAGTATCTTGCGCCATGTGTGGCGGGGCGGTCAGGATGCAGGCAGCGTTGAGCGCATCGAGGCATTGGCCGCACAGCTGTCTCCCGCGCATGATGTGCAAAGTGATGGCGTTAAAAACAGCTTGAAAAGCAATACCGATGAAGCGATAGCGCTAGGTGTTTTTGGTGTGCCAGCGTTTGAAGTTGATGGCAAAATTTTCTGGGGTCTTGATGCCTTGCCCATGCTGCGTGCCTACCTGGCTGGCGATGCGTGGTTTACTGGAGGCGACTGGGAAAGCGTCAGCAAGGTCTCTGTCGGCATTGCCCGCAAACATTAGCGTTTTCCCTGAGTCGCTTCGCATGCTGAAATGACCTTAAAGGGTTTCCCCTTGACTTGTCAGTTATTCATAAGTTTGGCGCAAGTCTCTGTCATTTTCACGTCAGAGCAGGGTCAGACAGTTCAAAAATAATGAGAGCAACTTCTAAATCAGAAGCCTTTTTATTTTTGGAGATAACAACATGGCAACTGCAGTCGACAATGCCCCCATGAGTGGCGAACAGAAGAAAGTGATTTTCGCTTCTTCTCTCGGCACGGTATTTGAGTGGTATGACTTTTATTTGTACGGCTCACTCGCGGCAATTATTGCCAAGCAGTTTTTCTCGGGTCTGGACCCATCGGCAGCGTATCTTTTCGCTTTGCTGGCCTTTGCTGCGGGTTTCTTGGTTCGCCCATTCGGCGCGCTGGTGTTTGGCCGCCTGGGTGACATGATTGGTCGCAAATACACCTTTCTAGTTACCATTGTGATCATGGGTGCAGCGACATTCGTTGTGGGCTTGCTGCCAAGTTATGCCACCATTGGTATTGCTGCACCGATTATTCTGGTGGCGCTGCGTATGCTCCAGGGTCTGGCGCTGGGTGGTGAGTACGGCGGTGCTGCAACTTATGTGGCGGAACATGCGCCGCAAGGTCAGCGCGGTTTTTACACGTCATGGATTCAAACCACTGCCACGCTGGGCCTGTTCCTGTCGTTGATGATCATTTTGGGTGCACGCCAGGCGGTAGGCGAGGCTGCTTTTGCTGACTGGGGCTGGCGCATTCCCTTCCTGGTGTCTATCTTGCTGTTGGGTGTGTCGGTTTACATTCGTCTGTCGATGAATGAGTCGCCTGCCTTCCAGAAAATGAAGGCTGAAGGCAAAACTTCCAAGGCGCCTTTGTCTGATGCGTTCGGGCAATGGAAAAATTTGAAAATCGTGATCATTGCCTTGCTTGGCTTGACGGCTGGCCAAGCTGTGGTTTGGTACACGGGTCAGTTTTACGCGCTGTTCTTCCTGACCACGATTGCCAAAGTTGACGGCGTAACTGCCAACTTGCTGATTGCTGCTGCTCTGGTAGTTGGTACGCCTTTCTTCATCTTCTTCGGCATTTTGTCAGACAAAATAGGCCGCAAACCCATCATCCTGGCGGGTTGCCTGCTGGGTGCACTGACTTACTTCACAGTGTTCCCAATGTTGATGCAATACGCCAATCCAGCGCTGAAAAAAGCACAGGACACAGTGATTGTTAGCGTCACAGCGGATCCAAAAACATGTTCTTTCCAGGGTAGCCCGATTGCACGTGAAATTGACTTCACCAGCTCTTGCGACCAGGCCAAGCGTGTATTGGCTCAGAACTTCATCCCTTACAAAAACGTAGCGGGTCCTGCTGGTTCTGTAGCTAGTATTCAAATGGGTACAACGACAGTTGCGTCGCTTGACGCTACCTTGAACGACAAGCGTAATGGCTTCTCTGCGGAGAGTGCCAAAGGCATTGCAGAATTCAAGAAGACTGTCCTCGACACCGCCAAAACAAACGGTTTGACGACGAAGGCTGACGACAAAAGCATGAACAAGATGATGATTGGTGTCGTTCTTTTGTACCTGGTGATCTTGGTCACCATGGTGTACGGTCCGATTGCCGCCATGTTGGTGGAAATGTTCCCAACGCGGATTCGCTACACATCCATGAGCTTGCCTTACCACATTGGTAATGGTTGGTTCGGTGGCTTGTTGCCCACCACTGCGTTTGCGATGGTGGCCGCTACCGGTGATATTTACTACGGTCTGTGGTACCCCGTTATTGTGGCTACCGGTACTTTCGTGATCGGCATGTTGCTGGTCAAGGAAACCAAAGACGTTGATATTTACGCCGACGACTAAGATGGGTTAAGAAACTTTGTTAGACTTGTTTCAGGCGAGTCTAGTGATTCGAGAAAAGGCTCCTGTCGGCTCGGCTGGGGCCTTTTTAATTTGTTTTTATAGAGAGTCAAATATGTGGAAGCTTGTTGTCGGATTCATTATTTTTGCGGCCTTGGCGCTGTATATGCTCAGCCGTGGTGGTGACATTGATTTGAGTGGCGAAAAGCACGGTAGCCTGTACCCATCAAGCAACGTGGTAAACGCTGATGGCGCTGGCTGATTAATCAGTTAAATTAGGTGTTTTGAAAAACATTATTCTCGACACACACATCAAAAAAATCAGGCAAATGTTCAACTGTTGTGACGGAACGTGCAGTGGCGTTCAAAAAGGACGCTAGTCAATGATTTATGCCAAAACGGCGCTGGGCTTGGCCGCAATGAAAAACCACTCGGCTGGGTTGGCGCCGCGTCAGCGATCTGCCTTCATCATGTTTGATGGCAAGCGTGATTCCAGCGAAATATTGAAGATGACTGCTGGGATCGGTGTCACACAGAGCGATCTGGATCACCTGGTTTCACTTGGCTTGCTTGAGAATCCACACCCTGCTGCTCAGGCGCCTGCCTCTGAATCTTCAAATTTAGCGAGCTCCCCTGCTGTTACCGTATCGTCGCAGAAGGCCAATGGGATGCCGACGTTGAGCGCCCAAGCGCATTACTCTATGGCCTACCCTATTGCCACGCGTTTGACGGCCGCGTTGGGTCTGCGGGGATTCCGCCTTAACCTGGCCGTTGAAGCTGCAGGCGATCTGGACAAGCTAAAAGAACTTGCCCCCAGAATCAAGGAGGCCGTGGGGGCAGAGAAATATAAAGATCTCGACGAAGCGCTGAACTTTTAACCTTGGCTTATTCCGGTTGTGCCTGTTTTTTGCTGGCCATAACCACTTGACGAGCCCGGCTGCTGTGAGTGCCTAGAATGTTTGTCTTCTTCAGGAAAGCACTCACTCCATGTCTCAGGGAATCATCCGCATTCGCGGCGCGCGTCAGCACAACCTTAAAAATCTTGACCTGGACATTCGTACCAATGAAATGACCGTTGTCACCGGCCCCAGTGGCTCTGGCAAGTCGTCGCTGGTGTTTGACACGCTGTTTGCAGAAGGCCAGCGCCGCTATGTAGAAACCTTCTCGGCCTATGCTAGGCAGTTTCTGGACCGCATGGACAAGCCCGCCGTCGACAAGGTAGAGGGCGTGCCACCCGCGATTGCGATTGACCAGACGAATCCGGTGCGCAGCTCTCGCTCCACTGTCGGCACCATGACGGAGTTAAACGACCATTTGAAGCTGCTCTACGCCCGTTCAGCACAACTGTTTGACAAACGAACCGCCCAAGCCGTGCGGCACGATACGCCAGAGTCGATTTATGCGGAGCTGATGGCGCGTACTGCAGATACAGACAATCGAGTTGTCATGACCTTTCCTGTGGAGTTGCCTGGCAACACCAGCGCTGAACAATTGGCGCAATGGTTGTCCGCCAGCGGCTTCACGCGAGTGCATGCAGAACGAGAGGTCGCGACGCCTGCTGGGCCGCACAAGTTGCTCGATGTGGTGGCGGACAGATTCCGAATTCAGACGATTGAAAAAGCGCGGGCTATTGAAGCGATTGAAGTGGCGATTAAGCGTGGTGGTGGGCGCTTGAATGTTTACGTGCAAAGCTCGACCCCTGAATTGGGGTCAGATCCCAATTTCGCGAAAAACGAATCGCAAGGGGATTTAGATCA
>JAYVPR010000179.1:0-7780 GCA_043757245.1 Polaromonas sp.
TGGCTTGCAAGGCGACTTCAACCGCCATGTTGGTCATCACTGTGCCGACAGCACCAGGCACCTTTTCGCCACGCGCCAAGCGTTCATTGACCATTAAGAACAGCACTTCGTCGCCGTTGAACAATCGCCCTTGGCTATCAACCAGTTGCAGGCGGTCGGCATCACCGTCGAGCGCAATGCCGTAGTGGGCCTTGTGCTGTTTGACGGAGGCAATCAACGCTTCAGGGTGGGTAGCGCCCACGCCATCGTTGATGTTCATGCCGTCAGGTGAGCAGCCAATTGTGATGACTTCTGCACCCAGCTCATGAAACACCTTGGGCGCTATGTGGTACGCCGCGCCGTGTGCGCCGTCGACCACTATCTTCAAGCCCTTGAGCGTCAGGTCATTGGCAAACGTGCTTTTGCAAAACTCGATGTAGCGACCTGCCGCGTCTTCCAGCCGCTTGGTTTTGCCCAAGGCAGCGGAGTCCGCCCAAACAGGGGGCTCTAGAAGTGCAGCTTCTACCGCCAACTCCCATGCATCGTCTAACTTGGCACCCTGCGCACTGAAAAATTTGATGCCGTTGTCAGGAAACGGGTTGTGGCTGGCGCTGATGACCACCCCCAGGCTGGCACGTTGGGCGCGCGTGAGGTAAGCCACGCCCGGGGTTGGCAGCGGCCCAAGCAGTACCACATCGACCCCTGCGGAGTTAAATCCGGACTCCAGCGCGCTCTCCAGCATGTAGCCTGAAATACGGGTGTCTTTGCCTATCAGCACTGTAGGGCGGGCTTCCGTACGCTTGAGCACGCGGCCCACAGCATGCGCTAACCGAAGTACAAAATCAGGGGTGATGGGAGCCTGCCCTACTGTGCCGCGAATGCCGTCGGTACCGAAGTATTTTCTGGTCATGTTGTTGAGTCTTTTTGTTTATCAGATATTGTAGAAGCGGCCCATACCTTCAGTGCCTGCACTGTCTCACGCACATCATGCACCCGCACTACACGCGCACCACGCTCAGCTGCCAGCATAGCAGCCGCCACACTGGGCACCATGCGGTCAACCACATCCATTTGCGCGACCAACTCTAGCGACGTGCTGCTAACCGCCGCCAGCGACGACTTGCGCGACCAGCCCGCCAGCAGCGGGTAGCCTGCGCTCACGAGTTCATACTGACGCGCTAGCAAGGCAAAGTTTTGTTCAACGGTTTTGCCAAAGCCAATGCCAGGGTCCAGCGTGATGCGGTTTTTTGCCACACCCAGTGCGTTCAGTATCCTGGCCTGATGCTTCAGAAATGCCAGTACCTGCGCAACCACATCGCCCTGCATGGGCTCGGCCTGCATGGTTTGCGGCTCCAGGTGCATGTGCATCAGGCACACGCCGCAGCTGGGGTGCGCAGCCACCACCTCCAATGCACCGGGCTGGCGCAGTGCCCAAATGTCGTTGATGATGTCTGCCCCCAAGTCCAGTACGGCCTGCATGACTTGGCTCTTGTAGGTGTCAACCGATACCGCCACGCCTAGCGTGAGGGCATGGCGCACCACTGGCAGTACACGCGCCAGCTCGTCAGCCAGCGACAACGGTTGCGCGCCCGGGCGGGATGATTCACCACCAATGTCCAGAATATCTGCACCATCTTTAACCAGCCGCTCACAGTGCGCCAGCGCGCTGGCCATGCCGCTGTCGGGTGCAAAAAAATTGCCACCATCTGAAAAGGAATCTGGCGTGACGTTGACAATGCCCATAACTTTGGGCAGAGTCAGGTCAATTTGAAATCGTGTGGTTTGCCAAATCATTGAGAAAACCTCGTCATGAAATGAAAAACCCGGGGCAAGCCCGGGTTGGTGTTGATTAAACAGCTGTCTCAAGCCGAATTATTAAGTAGCGTCATCAAGCCGCGTTCGGTGCTGGGTCAGTCGTCACCGCAGGCGTTCCACCCGTAGGATCACCCGTTCCACCAGTAGGTCCACCCGTACCACCCACTGACGCGTTGCGTGGCGTCCAGTCTTTTGGTGGGCGCGGTTCCTTGCCGGCAATGATGTCGTCGAGCTGGTCGCCGTCGATAGTTTCCCACTCCAGCAAGGCCTTGGCCATGGCGTGCATTTTGTCTTTGTTGTTTTCAATCAGTGTACGTGCCACTTTGTATTGCTGGTCAATGATACGGCGCACTTCGCCGTCTACTTTTTGCAGCGTGGCTTCGCTCATGTTGTTGGTCTTGGTGACAGACCTGCCCAAAAACACTTCGCCTTCGTTTTCGGCGTATACCATGGGTCCCAGCGCTTCGGTCATGCCATAACGCGTGACCATATCACGAGCCAATCCGGTGGCGCGCTCAAAGTCGTTGCTAGCTCCAGTCGTCATCTGGTTCATGAATACTTCTTCAGCGATGCGGCCACCAAACAGCATGCTGATCTGGCTCAGCATGAATTCCCGGTCGTAACTGTAGCGGTCCGCCGCAGGCAGGCTCATGGTCACGCCCAGGGCGCGGCCGCGCGGGATGATGGTGACTTTGTGAACCGGATCGCACTTGGGCAACATTTTTCCGAGCAGCGCGTGACCAGACTCGTGATACGCCGTGTTGCGCCGCTCCTCTTCAGGCATGACCATGCTTTTGCGCTCAGGCCCCATCAAAATCTTGTCTTTTGCTTTTTCAAAGTCGACCATTTCAACCGTACGTGCGTTGCGGCGTGCGGCCATCAAGGCGGCCTCATTACACAGGTTGGCCAAGTCCGCACCCGACATGCCAGGGGTACCGCGCGCTATCGTCAACGGGCTCACATCTTGACCGAGTGGCAACTTGCGCATGTGTACATTCAAAATCTGCTCGCGACCCCGAATATCGGGTAGCGTTACGTATACCTGGCGGTCAAAACGACCCGGACGTAACAAGGCGGCATCCAGGATGTCGGGGCGGTTGGTGGCAGCCACCACAATCACGCCGACGTTGGTTTCAAAACCATCCATCTCCACCAACATCTGGTTAAGGGTTTGTTCACGCTCGTCATTGCCGCCGCCCAGGCCTGCCCCACGCTGACGACCTACAGCGTCAATCTCGTCAATAAAAATAATACAGGGTGCGTTTTTCTTGGCGTTGTCAAACATGTCGCGCACACGGGATGCGCCCACGCCCACAAACATTTCTACAAAGTCTGAGCCTGAAATAGAGAAAAATGGAACTTTGGCCTCACCCGCAATGCTCTTGGCCAGCAGGGTTTTACCTGTACCTGGAGGGCCAACCAGCAGCAAGCCGCGCGGGATACGGCCACCGAGTTTCTGGAATTTTGTTGGGTCCTTCAAAAAGTCAACCACCTCCTTGACTTCTTCTTTGGCTTCATCGCAACCAGCCACGTCGGCAAAGGTGACGGGGTTGGTCGATTCATCAAGCAAGCGCGCTTTGGACTTGCCGAAACTGAAAGCCCCGCCCTTGCCGCCGCCCTGCATTTGCCGCATGAAGTACACCCACACGCCAATTAACAGCAGCATCGGACCCCAGCTAACGAGCAAAGTCATGAGCAAAGAGCCTTCTTCGCGCGCTTTGACATCAAACTTCACATCATTGGCGATGAGGTCGCCGACCAGGCCGCGATCCAGATAAGTGGCGGTGGTGCGCACTTTACGATCATCAGTGGTGGTAGCCACAATTTCAGTTCCGCCCTGACCCTCGGCGATGGTGGCGGTTTTAATGCGCTTGCCGCGCACCTCTTCCAGAAAATCTGAATACCCCAAATAATTGGCAGCACCGCCACCACGTGTCTCAAATTGCTTAAAGACGGTAAACAGCACCATGGCAATAACCAGCCAGATTGCAATTTTGGAAAACCACTGATTGTTCAAGGAGAACTCCGATCAAAAAGCCAAGATGCACCGAGTGCGTCACTGAAGGGGCAGATGCGTCTCATTTTAAGCCTTTCAAGTGCAAAAACCGTATAAGTTGAAGCGTACATCCCTTATAAAGGCACGGGTTTAGGAATTTTTACACGCTCAAGGTTTACTTTTCAACCCCAGCCCCACCAAAAATGTCTCCGATGATGCCGGCCGAGAAGCCTTGGGCTTGAAGCGTTTGACAACACTAAAAGTATCTTTGAACAGCTTGACCATGGGGTCATACGCACCACCATGAAACAGTTTCACCACCAGTGCGCCATCGCTTTTAAGGTGCTGGATTGAAAAATCAACCGCCAGCTCCACCAGGTCACTGATGCGCGCCGCATCGGCAGATTCAATGCCTGACAAATTCGGCGCCATGTCTGACATCACCACATCCAGCTTCTTGCCCGCACTGCCCGCTGACAATGTCTGCTCCAACATTTGCAGCACTTCAACTTCACGAAAATCACCCTGGATAAACACCACGCCTTCTATCGGCTCCATCGGCAGCAGGTCGAGCGCCACAATCTGGCCGTTTAGCTCGCCAGTCGCCGCACCTTTGGGAGACATTTTGCGGCGCGCATATTGACTCCAGGCACCAGGCGTGCTGCCCAAGTCGACCACCAGGCTGCCGGGCTTGATGAGTCCTAAACTTTCGTCAATTTCTTTGAGCTTGTAAGCCGCCCGCGCCCGGTAACCTTCTCGCTGCGCCAGCTTCACATACGGGTCGTTGATGTGGTCATGTAGCCACGCTTTATTGACCTTGCTGCCCCGTTTAGCGCTATCGGCATCAGTTTTTTTGACTTTTTCGGTGCTTGGCTTGGGGTTTGACTTCATATGCAGATTGTCCACCGATAATCAGGGCATGCCTCAAATACTCTTGACCCCCGCCCAGCGCAAAGACCACCGCGCCGATGCCCACCATTTAAATGCCGTCGTCATGATTGGCTCAGGCGGTTTGACTGCCGCTGTTAAAAAAGAAGTCGACGCGGCGCTCAACGCCCACGGCCTCATCAAAGTCCGGGCTCAAATAGATGAGCGCGTGGCCCGTGAGGCGATTTTTCAAGAACTGACGACAGAACTGAGCGCCGCGCCGATTCAGCACATCGGCAAGCTTCTGGTGCTGTGGCGGCCAATGCCCGAAAAAGAAAAGAAAGTCAGTGAAGACCGCATGGCGGGCCCGCGCGAAGTGAAGGTTCTGAAAAACAGTTCGCGCTACGGCCAGCGGCCTGAAGTCAAAGTGCTTCGCGTGCTAGGCAACCAGCGCCTGACGCCGGGCGGCACCGTCAAGCGGGCTAAAAAGCCGCAATTAAAAAGTCTGAAAAAACGCTCGCAGGATTAATTGCGTTTAGAGGTTTTGCCCATAGTTAATGATCATGACTCTTCTAAACCCTCTTCTAAACCCTCTTCTCAACCCTCTTCTCAACCCTCTTCTCAATTTTTCTGACGCGCCGCTGTTTGACCAGATCCTGCCCGAGCACGTCAGCCCTGCGGTAGATGTACTGTTAGCTGATGCCCAAGCGGCGCTTGACAAAGTCACTGCCAGCGACTTCCCGGCCAGTTGGAACAGCATATCTGCCGTGCTGGATGTGGCGACTGAAAAGTTGAGCCGTGCCTGGGGCGCTGTCAGCCACCTGAACGCCGTGATCGACACCCCCGAGCTGCGTGCCGCCTACAACGCCGCCCTGCCCGTCATCACCGAGTTTTATACCCGCCTGGGCGCGGACGAGCTGTTGTATGGGAAGTACAAAGCGATTGTCGTGGGCACGCTGAACGCCGAGCAACAGCAAGCCCATAAAAATGCTATGCGCGATTTTGTGTTGTCTGGCGCAGAGCTGGTGGGCGCTGCCAAAGAACGCTATGCCAAAGTCCAGGAGCGCCAAGCCGAACTGAGCCAGAAGTTCAGTGAAAACGCATTGGACGCCACTGACGCATTTGCCTATTACGCCAGCGAATCTGAACTCGCAGGGGTTCCGCACGACGTGCTGGAGACGGCACGCGAACTGGCCAAAACCGAGGGCAAAGACGGCTACAAACTCACGCTGAAAATGCCCAGTTACCTGCCGGTGATGCAGTTTGCCGCCAGCAGTGCATTGCGCGAAATTTTGTACCGCGCTTACAGCACCCGCGCGAGCGACCAGGCTCCAGCTGAATTCAGTCGATTTGACAACAGTGATGTCATCAAAGAAATTTTGGCGCTGCGGCTTGAAGAATCAAAATTGCTGGGCTACAACAATTTCGGTGAAGTTTCAGTCGTGGCAAAAATGGCCAAGTCACCCGCTGAAGTGATTGCCTTTTTGCGAGATCTGGCGCGCCGTGCCAGGCCTTTTGCAGAAAAAGATGTGGTCGATCTGCGCGCTTTTGCAGCTGAACATTTGAATCTGAATGATCCGCAGCCCTGGGACTTTCCGTACATTGCCGAAAAGCTCAAAGAAGCGCGCTATTCGTTCAGTGAACAAGAAGTCAAACAGTACTTCACCGCACCCAAGGTGCTGGCGGGTTTATTCAAAATCATTGAAACATTGTTTGAGGTGACGATTCGAAAGGACGAAGCGCCCGTGTGGAAGCCCGGCGTGCAGTTCTTCCGGATTGAACGGGCAGGTGTGCTGATCGGCCAGTTCTATTTAGACCAGCCCGCCCGCACCGGCAAGCGCGGTGGCGCCTGGATGGACGATGTGCGTGCCCGCTGGTTGCGGCCAGACACGGGCCAGTTGCAAACCCCGGTCGCGCACCTGGTGTGCAACTTTGCCGATGGCATAAGCGGTAAACCCGCCCTGCTAACGCACGACGATGTGACCACCCTTTTTCATGAATTTGGTCACGGCCTGCACCACATGCTGACCCAGATCAACGAACGGGATGTGTCGGGTATCAGTGGCGTGGAATGGGATGCGGTCGAGCTACCCAGCCAGTTCATGGAGAATTTTTGTTGGGAATGGGACGTGCTCAAACACATGACGGCCCACGTTGACACAGGCGAGCCGCTGCCGCGTATCTTGTTTGACAAAATGCTTGCGGCCAAAAACTTTCAGAGTGGCATGCAAACCCTGCGGCAGGTTGAGTTTTCATTGTTTGACATGCTGCTGCACACATCGCATGACCCGGCCAGTGACGTGATGGCTTTGTTGAATGAAGTACGCTCGGAAATGGCGGTCATCAAGGCCCCGCCTTACAGTCGCACCGCGCATACATTCAGTCACATTTTTTCTGGCGGCTATGCGGCGGGTTATTACAGCTATAAATGGGCTGAGGTGCTGTCTGCCGATGCCTATGCGGCGTTTGAAGAAGCTGCAGCCATTGGCGCACCGCAGGTTGAGACAGGTCGCAGATACCGCCTAGCGATTCTGGAAGCAGGCGGAAGCCGCCCTGCCATGGAATCTTTCAAGGCATTCAGAGGCCGGGAACCCTCCATTGATGCGCTGCTGCGCCATCAAGGTATGGCTTGAAGACGTTGAGCATAGGTTGCAAGACTTTTAGATTTAGACTTAGATTTAGACTTAGATTTAGCTGACGGAGAAATCAACATGAATTCCGAAACCAGTGTGTTCACGCTAAAATTCATAGCTGCTTGCGCTCTACTTGCGGGGGTTACATCGGTATCGGTCGCGCAACCGATCTACCGTATCGTCGGTTCCGATGGCAAGGTGACTTTTTCAGACAAGCCGCCAGCTGAAAGTAAAGCCAAAGTCACAACCGCAACTGGCGCCTCGGGTGGCGGCGAGGCCAGCGCCTCGCTGCCATTTGAGTTGCGTCAGGTGGCTCAAAAATACCCTGTCACGCTTTACACAGGTGAAAACTGCGGCCCTTGCCAGTCGGCGCGTTCCATGCTAGTTGCGCGCGGCATTCCTTTCTTTGAGAGAACCGTCACGACAGTAGAAGACAGCCAGGCGCTGCAGCGGCTCAGTGGCGAAAACTCCCTGCCCTTTGCTACGCTTG
>JAYVPR010000180.1:0-7773 GCA_043757245.1 Polaromonas sp.
ATCCGGCACGGAGCTACGCACGGGCGTTGCCACCTATGTCATTGAAGCAATCGTCGCTTTTTGCATCATCATCATGGGAGCAGTTGTCATCCAAGGCAGCCGGGCACTAGGCTCCGGATGGACCAGCGACGGTCCAGGCTCCGGCTATTTTCCGTTTTACATCGGCACCATCCTTTGCATTTCCGGTGCTGGCACGCTATACCAAGCCTTGTTTGGAAAAAGCAAAAACACCGAAGTCTTTGTCGATGGCGTGCAACTCAAGCGAGTCTTGTCTGTGCTGCTACCGGCGCTAGTCTATGTGTTGATCATCCAGTTCATCGGCCTTTACGTGGCTTCGGTCTTTTACATCGCCTTGTTCATGATCATTCTGGGCAAGTTTTCCCGGATCAAAAGCGTGCTCACGGCCCTCATTGTTGTGGTTCTGTTTTTCTTCATGTTTGAGGTCTGGTTCAAGGTGCCGTTGTTCAAGGGTTACTTCGATCCCCTGAGTTTCCTTGGCTATTGAGTCAATCTCGCCCTTTTCAAACGCACCCAAACTTTACTGACCGGATATCGATATGGAAGAACTAAACTCGCTTTTTCACGGCTTCAGCATCATCCTGACGCCGATGAACATCCTGCTGATGTTCGTGGGCATCATTCTTGGCGTGCTGATTGGGGTGTTGCCCGGCCTGGGCGGCGCCAACGGTGTGGCCATCCTGCTGCCTCTGACCTTCACCATGACGCCAGTCTCGGCAATCATCATGCTCTCGTGTATTTACTGGGGTGCACTTTTTGGCGGCGCCATCACCTCAATCCTCTTCAACATTCCGGGTGAGCCCTGGTCGGTAGCCACCACCTTCGACGGCTATCCAATGGCTCAAAACGGGCAGGCTGGTGCAGCGCTGACAGCGGCCTTCACTTCGTCTTTCATTGGTGCCTTTGTTGCGGTAGTGATGATCACCTTCCTGGCTCCTCTGGTGGCCAAGTTTGCCCTCAAGTTCGGCCCGCCCGAGTTTTTTGCGGTTTATCTGCTGACCTTTTGCAGCTTCGTTGGTATGGGCAAAGGTTCACCATTCAAGATTTTGGCATCCATGACCATCGGTTTTGCCCTGGCTGCCGTGGGCATGGACACGGTGACTGGCCAGCTACGCCTGACCTTCGGCATTCTCGACCTGATGCGCGGCTTCGACTTCCTGATCGCGGTAATTGGCCTGTTCGGCATTGGTGAAATCCTGCTCTCCATGGAAGAAGGCCTGGCGTTCAACGGAAAAAGCGGAAAGATTAACGCCAAGGTAGTGCTGGAGACCTGGAAAAAGCTTCCCAAATACTGGATGACCTCGATTCGGAGTTCCCTGATCGGCATCTGGATGGGCATCACCCCAGGTGGTGCAACGCCGGCGTCGTTCATGAGTTACGGACTGGCCAAGAAGATGTCGAAAAATGGATCGAAATTCGGCACTGGCGAGATCGAGGGCGTGATCGCACCCGAGACGGCGGCGCATGCCGCCGGTACCAGCGCCCTGCTGCCCATGCTGGCACTAGGCATTCCAGGCTCACCCACCGCGGCAGTACTGCTCGGTGGCCTGCTGATCTGGGGTCTCCAGCCCGGGCCACTGCTGTTTGTAGAGCAAAAAGACTTCGTCTGGGGCTTGATTGCCAGCATGTACCTGGGCAACCTGGTCGGCCTGATCGTCGTGCTGACCACCGTTCCCTTGTTCGCATCCATACTGCGTATTCCGTTTTCCATCATTGCGCCAGTGATCGTGGTGATCTGCGCCATCGGCGCTTACACCGTGCACAATGCTATGTTGGATATCTGGTTCATGATGGGTTTCGGGATAGTCGGGTACCTCTTTAAGAAACTGGATTACCCACTGGCGCCGCTGGTGCTGGCCTTGGTTCTAGGCGACAAGGCCGAAGACTCATTCCGCCAGGCCATGCTGGTATCGCAGGGCGAAGTGTCCATCATGTGGTCTAACCCGCTGGTCGGCGGCATCACCACGTTGGCCCTGGTTCTGTTGCTCTGGCCGCTGATTTCACGCGTGCTCGATAAACTACGTCCCGCCAAGCCGGACGAATTCGCCGCTGAACGGCCTGTTGATTGAACGAAGAGAAGAAGCAAAATGCCAACCATTGCAATGACCCAGGAAATGGGATCCCTGTCCAAGGACGTGGCCCTGCAGTTGACCCAAACGATGAACCTGACGGTGTTGCGTCACGAGATGGCTGAACACGTAGCCGGAGAAATGCACGTCCCGACCAGTCTTATCAATCGGCTGCGGGAGGGCAAGGCTGGTCTGGTCGAGCGGATCACTACTGACCGGGAGCGTCTTGCCCTGTACACGGCGGAGCAAGTTCTGGAACTCGCCAATCGGGGACAGGTGGTACTTCGCGGATGGGGAGCCACTTGTTTGCTGCGCCCCGTACCCCACGTGGTGTGCGTCCGGGTGACCCGCTCATTCAAGAAACGCGTGGAATGGCTGATGGAAAACCTGGAAATTGATGACCGGGAATTTGCAGAGGCGGAGATCCGCCGCAGCGATGAGGCTCATGCCGGCCGGATGCATCAGCAATTTGGGGTCACCTGGGGTGACCCACTACTTTATGATCTCGTGCTGAACACAGACAGACTCACGGTTGAAAGCTGCGTGGAGCAGATCAGACTTTTGACAGGTCGACCCGAGTTTCAGGAAACTCCGGAGTCACATGCCGTTCTTGCCAACCTGACGCTGGAAGCACACATCCGTGCAGCTCTGAAAAAACAGGTCGCAACACAAAATACCAACGTCACCATTGAATCCCGCAGCGGCAAGGTGACGCTGCGCGGCATCGTGCTGAATGCCGATGAACGGACCGAGACTGAAAAAATCGTCACTGCAGTAGTAGGCGTTGACAGTGTGGCCAACGAACTCAGGGTGATGGCGCATTCACGGCTGTTTGCATCAGCAAAATACTAATTTTCCAGGTTAACCCGACGCCAGTGGCGCGAATCAAATCTTGCCGCGTTGCTTAAGGCGGCTCAGGGTCTCAGCGGACAAATTCAGGTAATTGGCCAGCTCTTTCTTGGGAATTCGGTCAAACAGTTCAGGATGCTTGCGTAAAAAGCGGTGAACCCGCCCTGGTGCATCTAGCAGGTGCAGCGTAATGGTGTGACTCATCACCTCGGTCATAAGTCGCATCACACTCGTTTCAAACACTTCCTTGAGCTGCGCATGTTGTTGCAAAAAACTTAGCCAGGTTGGCAGTGGCAGGCTCACCACCCGCACCTTGGTAACGCACACCACGCCGTAAGGGGTAGGGGTTCCCATGCGCCAGGCGGCATAGCTTGTTTCCATGTCGCGTTCGACAGCAAAGCGCAAAATCATTTCTTTGCCCTCAGGGTTGGAAACTACGCGTTTGAGCACCCCTTCTAGGATGAAATACTGTTCCATCTCGCGCACGCCTTGATGCAGCAGAAAGTCCCCTTTGTTGCCGTCCACAACACACAGGTGCGACTCAAGCTCAGCCCTACCCTGTTCTGGTAAGTCCTTGAGCACCTCGTTTTGCAGCAGTTGTGCGCGAATAATGTTTTTATCGGGATGGGCTTCAATTGGCGACATGTAACGATGGAAAAAAGTAATAGACCGTGCCTGTGACGTGACCTGAAAAATGTCCTGAAAATTGACCTCGGTCAATGGCTGCTAACTATTCACATCCTATGATACCTCGACGCCGTTGAATCGGCCCTTTTATGGGCAGGTTAACGGCATGAGCCACCTAGGCTTTGCTTCCTACCCGTCAATCCAAAAAAAGACCATCGACCATGACTACAGACACCTCCAGCAGCGCCACCGTTGATGGCTTTCAACTCGTCATTGACGCGCTCAAACTCAACGATATCGACACCATTTTTGGTTTGCCAGGCATTCCGATTACCGACCTGACCCGAAAAATGCAAGCCAATGGCATGCGCATGATTTCATTCCGCCATGAACAGCATGCTGGCAATGCGGCGGCAGCGGCTGGTTTTATTACCCAAAAGCCTGGTATTTGCCTGACTGTGTCCGCTCCAGGATTTTTGAATGGCTTGACGGCGCTGTCCAATGCCACAACCAATTGCTTTCCGATGATTTTAATTTCAGGTTCCTCAGAGCGTGAAGTCGTCGACTTGCAGCAAGGCGACTACGAAGAGATGGACCAACTGGCTATTGCCAAACCTTTGTGCAAAGCAGCTTTTCGCGTACTGCATGCACAGGACATCGGCGTGGGTGTTGCCCGTGCCATTCGTTCCGCGGTGTCTGGTCGCCCGGGCGGTGTGTATTTGGACTTTCCGGCAAAACTGTTTTCACAAGTCATGGATGCGGTAGAAGGTCGCCGCTCACTGATTAAGGTGGTGGACGCTGCTCCGCGACAGTTGCCAGCACCAGAGTCTGTACAGCGTGCGCTGGACTTGCTTAAATCCGCTAAAAAACCTTTGATTCTTTTGGGCAAAGGAGCCGCGTACGCGCAGGTCGATGCCGATATTCGCGCGTTTGTGGAGCAGTCCGGTATTCCATATCTCCCCATGTCGATGGCCAAAGGTTTGTTGCCCGACACTCACCCACAGTCTGCATCGGCTGCACGCTCTTACGTGCTGGCAGAAGCTGATGTGGTGGTGTTGGTCGGTGCGCGCTTGAACTGGTTGCTGTCGCACGGCAAAGGCAAAACTTGGGGTGGTGCTAATGCAGTCAATCGCCAATTTATCCAGATCGACATTGCGCCAACAGAAATGGACAGCAACGTGCCTATCGCAGCGCCGTTGGTCGGTGACATCGGCTCTTGTGTGCAGGCATTGTTGGCGGCCATGGGTACGAATTTTGCCAAACCGCCCACAGAGTGGACGAACGAGGTGTATGCGCGCACCAGCAAAAACATCGCCAAGATGGCCGAGACCTTAAAGCTAGATCCAACGCCCATGAACTTTCACAGTGCGTTAAACGTCATCAAAAACCAAATCAAGGCCCGACCCGATGCCTATTTGGTCAATGAAGGCGCGAACACGCTGGACTTTACCCGCTCCATCGTCGACATGTACGAGCCGCGCAAGCGCTTAGACGTTGGCACCTGGGGCATCATGGGCATCGGCATGGGCTTTGCAGTGGCCGCAGCTGTTGTGACTGGCAAACCCGTGATTGCAGTGGAGGGTGACAGCGCTTTTGGTTTTAGCGGCATGGAAGTCGAAACCATCTGCCGCTATAACCTGCCGATTTGTGTTGTCGTGTTCAACAACAACGGTATTTACAAAGGCACCGACAAAAACGGTGGTAGCGGCTCTGATCCAGCGCCAACCGTCTTCGTCAAAAACGCGCGTTACGAAATGATGATGCAGGCCTTTGGCGGTGTTGGCGTTGTCGCCAGTACCCCAGCCGAGTTAGAAAAAGCATTGACCGAGGCGGTAGCATCGGGTCGTCCCACGCTGATCAACGCCATCATCGACGAGACCGCAGGCACCGAGAGCGGCCGCATCACCAGCTTGAACCCCACTAGTGCAGCAAACAAGAAGTAATTTAAAAGTAGTTTTTAACGTTTAATTTTTTCAAGAAGGAAATCATCATGAGTAATAAACCTCTAGAAGGTATCAAAATTATCGACTTCACCCATGTGCAAGCAGGCCCGGCCTGTACGCAAATGTTGGCTTGGTTCGGCGCTGACGTCATCAAGGTTGAGCGCCCCGGCTCTGGCGACGTCACCCGCAGCCAGTTGCGCGACATCGAAGGCGCAGACGCGCTGTACTTCACCATGCTCAACAGCAGTAAGCGCGGCTTGACACTCGACACAAAAAAGGCTGAAGGCAAGGAAGTGCTGGAGAGGCTCATCAAAGAATGCGACGTGATGGTCGAGAACTTTGGCCCGGGCGCGCTGGACCGTATGGGTTTCACCTGGGAGCACATCCAGTCGCTCAACCCCAAGATGATTTTGGCATCCGTCAAGGGTTTCTCTGACGGCCACCACTATGAAGACCTGAAGGTTTACGAGAACGTGGCTCAGTGCGCAGGCGGCGCAGCGTCCACCACAGGCTACTGGAAGGGCGAGAACTCAGGCCCCACCATTTCGTCAGCCGCTTTGGGCGACAGTAATACCGGCATGCACCTAGCTATCGGTATTTTGACGGCTTACATCGGCCGCCAGAAGACTGGTAAAGGCCAAAAAGTTGCCGTGTCGATGCAAGACAGTGTGCTCAACCTGTGTCGCGTCAAAATGCGTGACCAATTGCGCCTGGACAACCTCGGTTATCTGGAAGAGTACCCCCAATATCCGCACGAAATGGAAGCCTTCAAGAACGGTGTGGTACCGCGTGGCGCAAATGCCGGTGGTGGCGGACAACCAGGATGGATTTTGAAGTGCAAGGGCTGGGAGACCGACCCCAACTCCTACATTTATTTCACCGTCCAAGGCCACGCATGGGAACCGATTTGTGATGCATTGGGAAAGCCGGAGTGGAAGACCGACCCCGCTTACACCACGGCCAAAGCACGCCAGCCGCACATCATGGACATCTTCGCCACGATTGAAGCATTCATCTCTGACAAGACCAAGTTCGAGGCCGTGGACATCTTCCGAAAGTTTGATATCCCTTGCGCGCCCGTGTTGTCGATGAAGGATCTGTTGAATGACAAATCTTTACGTGCCAGTGGATCCATCGTCGAAGTACCGCACAAAGTGCGCGGTAGCTATTGGACGGTGGGCAGCCCGATCAAGTTCTCTGATACCAAACCCGAAGTGACGGCATCGCCCCTGCTAGGCGAGCATACCGACGAAGTGTTGAGCGAGCTGGGCTACAGTGCAGAGCAAATTGCAGGCATGCACACGACCAAAGCGGTTTGACTACGGAAGTCTGACTTTTTGGTCTTCTAGGCCTGTAAAGACGGCGTTCAGGTTGAACGCCGTCTTTGTTTGAAAAACCATCTACCATTCATCGCCAGCTACAGGAGAGACCCCCATGCAAACAAAAACTGACTACAAGCAACTTGTGGAAGCCATTGGTGACGCCGTCGTCGCCTCGGACGCCAGCGGTGCGATTGTTTTGTGGAACCCAGCGGCCGAGCGCATGTTCGGCTTCACTGAAAACGAAGCGCTCGGGAAGTCGCTAGACATCATCGTTCCGCAGCGTCAGCAGCAGCGCCACTGGGACGGCTACCACAAGACCATGGAGACGGGGCAAACGAAGTACGGCAACGACGTACTGCGCGTGCCCGCAGCGCACAAAGATGGGCGCGTGCTGTCCATCGCGTTCACGGTGGCCTTGCTGCATTCACCAGACCAGAAAGTGTCGGCCATTGTCGCGGTGATACGTGACGAAACCAGCCGTTTTGCCGAGGAGCGAAACTTGAAAAAACGCCTGACCGAACTTGAAATCCAGCTTGCTTCTCCGGTCAAGCCTTCCTGAACCTGAGCAAAGGTACCCAGTAATTACAATGAAGCATGGATTGGTCGTTCAGGCGTCCAGACCCATGTTTGAGCCACTTACTTCAACTTTCAGGCAGGAATTCCCATGAGCAAAGCGTTAGACGGCGTCCGCATCCTTGACTTCACTCATGTTCAGTCGGGACCTACCTGCACCCAACTACTGGCTTGGTTCGGCGCTGACGTCATTAAGGTGGAGCGCGCTGGCGAAGGCGACGCCACTCGCGGCCAGCTGGCCGACATCCCCGGCGTGGACAGCCTGTACTTCACCATGCTGAACCACAACAAGCGCTCGATCACACTGAACACCAAGAACGTCAAGGGCAAACAGGTTCTCGACAAGTTGATCAAGACTTGCGACGTGCTGGT
>JAYVPR010000181.1:0-2124 GCA_043757245.1 Polaromonas sp.
AGTAGGCACTGAACAGTCCGGCTGCTTTGGCGCCAGCGTCGGACGCCACCACAATGGTTGGCCTCCCAAAAAGAGTGGCCAGGCGTACTTCTTTGGCGACCATGACGCGTGATGACGTGTCAAGCGACCGCGCCCGCCACTCTCCATAGGATGCGACAGCTTCGGGCGCGGAAGCCTGCAGCTGTGTTCGCATGGCATCAAACGCAGCTGTCATGGCAGTGGTGACGGCCTTGTCGGAAATCACGATATCTGCCCGAAACGGGCCACCGCTACCCAAAGAAAGTAGAGCACCGACTTCAGTGGTGTCCTTTAACTTGTATTTGCCGCCTTGTGCGAGACCTGCAAAACCTGGCAAGCTACGCAGGCCAGGTGGTATGGTCACACCTGCCAAGTCCACCACATCACCGACCGTGGGTAGAACCACAATTCGGCTACGTTTGCCGGCACGCTCTAGCGCTGCACCCATTCGCCAGGCCGAGTCGTACGCATCGCCACCCAAGTTTTTTGACGACACCAAAATGACGGGCACAGTTGGCAAAGCGCCCCAGGCCGTGGCCAGATCACGAATTGCGCTTGCGTCATAGCGGTAGCTAAAACGTGAATCAGGCTCAACCCGCAAGACATTGCCAGGCGTCCGTCCGTCTGTACAAATCTTGTCAGCACCCAGCGCCGTTGACCAGTTCAACCCCAAGCGTACAAAACCGCTAGGTCTGGCCGAGCCGTCTACCCCTAACAAGAGGCTGGCATCACCTTTTTCGAGTGCAAACGGCCGCGAAGATACAGGATAACCATCTAGCGACAACACCAAACTGGTTCTGCCACCATCGGCCCTCATGTAGGTCGCATTAAATTTGATTTCGCCGTTACTTAGGGGAACATTTGGTGGCACCGGCAAATAAATCTCGCGCAGGCTATCAGGCGCGCCGAGTACCAGCGGCCCGATAAAGCCGAGTTCAGACAAGCTGACGTCACGCGTAATCCAGTTGTCAACACTAAGGCGCTGAAACACATCAGCCGGATTGTTGGCGGGCTGTGCGCTTGCCAGTGTTGGCAGTAGTGACAAAAAGCCCGCTAACACGCATGCAATTCTGAAAGTGCGGCCGGTTGTGGGCACTCGCAAAATAGTCGTGGCAGATGGTTGGTTCATGTAAATCCTAGATGTTTTTAAAAATGAGATTAGGCGACTTTTAGGCTCAAAGCAGCATGGGCAAGCTTGAGCGTGTTTGGAGCGGCAACACGTAGTTGTGCCAAATCATTTGTGAAACTGCGGGTCAGTACATCAACAATTTGCGCCGATGCCGTGCCGTCACCAAACGGATTGCCTGCCCGTGACATGTTGGAGTAACTTGCTGAATCGTTTAACAGGCGCATCACTTCCTTGACGATAGTGGCGCGTTCTGCACCAATCAGTAATGCACACCCTGCTTCAAGCGCTTCTGGTCGCTCAGTTTCGTCACGAAGAACCAACACTGGCACACCAAAAGTTGGCGCTTCTTCCTGTAGGCCGCCTGAGTCCGTCAACACCAACCATGCGTCGGCCAGTGCTTGTTGCATTTCGGTGTAAGCTAGCGGTTCTGTCAATTCGACGTTGGCGATACCGTTAAGAATGCTGCTAACCGGCCCTTGAACCATTGGATTCAAATGAACCGGGAAAAGCACTTGCAAATCGGGCTGCATCGCAGCAATGTCTGCAATGGCGTGGCAGATTTCAGCCAGGTCATGCCCCCAGTTTTCGCGCCGGTGCACTGTTACCAGCAGATGCCCGCGTCCGGTTGTTGTTCGCTTCACGCCCCTGTGAGCACAGGTCCACTGCTGCGCGTCAATCACGGTGTTGCCCGTCAGATGAATGAGTTCGTCGGCGATGCCTTCATTTCGCAAAGCGATGCGCGCGCGTTCGGTAGGCGCAAAGTGAAAGCGGGTCAGGCGGCTGATCATTTGACGCAACCCCTCTTCAGGGAATGGGCGGCTCAGGTTGTAGGTTCGTAAGCCAGCTTCCACGTGTGCCACGGGGATTCGCTTGTAAAACGCAGTGAGTGCTCCCTGAAAAGCGCTTTCAGTGTCTCCTTGAACAACGACCAAATCCCAGCTCTTTTTAGTCATCTCCAACTCTAGCTGCTCCCGGCA
>JAYVPR010000182.1:0-7766 GCA_043757245.1 Polaromonas sp.
TTGACGGGTAAATCCGAGCGCTACCGCCAGGGTGGCCAGCCCGATGGTTTGCCAGCAGGTACGCTGTTTCATACCGACTTGCCGGCCTTTGTTGACCACATCCTTCAGCGCAGCGTAGCCGCTGCATAAAACCCCTATGAATCTGCTTCGCTCGATTGTCCACATGCTGGGGATGGCCCTCACCGTCGTGCCCTGGGCGATCGCCGTATTGGTATTTTCACTGTTTGGCAGCAGCACCCAGGTGTACTGGCTGTGTGCCGGCTGGCTGCGCCTGGCCGTCACGGGTGGCACCATGATTTTGGGTATTCAAAACCGCGTGACCGGGATGGAAAATTTGCCCACTACCGCGCTGGGCAGTTGCGTGCTGCTGGTCAAACACCAAAGCACCTGGGAAACATTTTCGATGGTCACGCTGATGCCGCACCCGCTGGCATTTGTGTTTAAAAAAGAGCTGCTGTACGTGCCGTTTTTTGGCTGGGCCATGAGCCGCATGGACATGATTCATATTGACCGCAGCCAGCGCACCCAGGCTTTTAATAAAGTGGTGGAGCAAGGCAAGCGGCTGATGGCGCAGGGCGTGTGGGTCATCATGTTCCCTGAAGGCACGCGCATCCCACGTGGCCAAAAAGGCGTTTACAAGTCAGGCGGTACACGCCTGGCGATTGAAACTGGCGCGCCCGTCATTCCGGTAGCCGTCACGTCGGCCAAATGCTGGCCGCGCAAGGCCTTCATCAAAAAACCAGGCATTGTGGATATTTCTATCGGCAGACCCATCCCCAGTGCAGGCCGCCAGCCTGATGAGCTCATGCGCGAGGTCGAGGCCTGGATTGAAGCCGAGATGCACCGGCTGGACCCTGAAGCCTACGCCTGATCATCAACCATGATGCACAGGCTTTTACAGTTCACGCTTGATTTGTTTGAGCCTGCTCCTGCAACTGTAATTAAGCCTGAAAAACCTCGAAAAAGCATTGAAAAATCCGGTGCTTACGAACAAAATAAGTCTCAGGCCCAACAAATACAAGGACAAGACGCTCCTGTAAACGTAGCACTTGACGGTCTTCTGCCAACACAAACCTTGCAGCAAGTACTGGCTCCAGCCACCTTCGCGCACCCGCGCGCCAGCCGCCATACGTTGGTTGGCGGCATTGCAGTAGCCTATGAATTCAAACGCGGCAAGCGCCGAACCATCGGTTTTTCAGTCGGCCCCGATGGCTTGAGTGTCAGCGCGCCCAAATGGGTGCCGCTGTATGAAATTGACAAAGCGGTGCTTGAAAAGTCTGCCTGGATCATCAAAAAACTACAAGAAACGCGCGAACGTCATGAGCGGCTTGAATCAGCCCGCATTGAATGGAAGGATGGCACCGCATTGCCGTTTTTGGGCGAGCAAGTCATTGTGGTGCTGGACCCACGCCACGCCTTTGGCGGTGTGGGCGCAGAGCTAAAAAGCAGTGCCGATGCCTTGCCCGGCGTCACGAAGCTCACGCTCCACGTCGGCTTGAGCCACACCGCTACGCCTGACCAGATCAAGGACGCTGTACAAGCCTGGCTGATGCGTCAGGCGAAGCGGCTTTTCACTGAGCGGTTAAACCACTTTGCCCCGACGCTGCATGTGCAGTGGCGCAAACTGAGCCTGAGCAGCGCGGGCACGCGCTGGGGCAGTGCCAGCGCCGATGGCTCCATCCGATTGAACTGGCGGTTGATTCATTTCAAGCCATCCGTCATTGATTACGTGGTGGTACACGAGCTAAGCCACCTGCGCGTGATGGACCACAGCCCACGCTTTTGGGACACGGTGCGTGCGGTGGTGCCTGACTATGCCGAGCTGCGCAACCAGTTGAAGGTCGAAGGCTCTCCCCGCTGGTAGTGCGCTGGTAGTGCGCTGGTAGGGCGCTGGTAGGGCGCTGGTTACGAGCGGCTGCAGCGCTACTATTGATCCGGCCTTGTGAAGTCTGAATTCCTTTATCCGTTCGCCCTGAGCTTGGTCGTTGGGTTTGCCTGTGCTAGACAGGCTTCGACAGGCTCAGCCCGAACGGAAACTCAATACGTCATCGAACCGGAGCAATAAAGTTTAGTGTGCGGCAAATCTGTAAATGCCATCACCGCCCAACCTTCGCTGCAACTTCCCGTCAAACCACAGCAAATGCAAATGCGCCAGCGCCTCGCCCATGGCGAACGTCGTTTGGTGCAAGTCCAGCTCGCGCTTGAACATGATGGGCAAAATATCGGCCGCACTGCATGGGCTTGCAGCGCATGCATCCATTACTTCGGCTAGTCTGTCACGGTGATGGTCATGTAATTGCGCAACCCGCTTGTGCAGGCCGTAAAAGGGTTTGCCGTGTGATGGCAGGGTCAGCGTGTCTGTTGGCAGGGGTAAATATTTGTCAATGGAGTCCAGAAACAACGCCAAAGCATCGGCCTCTGGCTCCATGTCGTACACGCTGACATTGGTAGAAATGCGCGGCAAAATCATGTCGCCGCTGATCAAGATAGGGGGCGACTGCAGGGCCGCCCCAAAGTCGCCCGCGCCCCCCCGGGGGGCAGGCACAGACAGTGCCGTGGGGGCTCTGTATAAAGCGATGTGCTCGGGCGCATGGCCGTAGCCGCTGATGCAACGCCATTCGTGTCGATCATCGCCCGCGCCAATCGCAACGGTTTTGCCGTCCATCAACCGCACATAACTCTGGGGCACATCGGGCACCATGCCCGGGTAGTAGCCGGTACGCGCCCTGATTTTTGTCAGAGAATCGGGGTCTGTCAGCCCATGGGATGCAAAAAACAGCGCCGCACTGTCGCCGCCAAACCCGGTGGTGGACTGTGAGCCAATTCTGGCCGAGTTGTAGTCTGTCGCGCTGGCCCAGAGACGGCAAACATGGGTGGGTGTGGTCCAGCGCTCGCACAGCCAATACGCCAGGCCAATATGGTCAGGGTGCATGTGGGTGACGATAACGCGCAAGATGGGCAGGCCTTCAAGCTGAGTTGCAAAAATAGTTTCCCACTGGGCTTTTGATTCAGGCCGGCTGATGCAGCAGTCCACGACCGTCCAGCCTTGCAGCATGTTGCCGTGACGGGTTGGGTCTTGCATCTCATCGCGCAGCAGCCACAGGTTGATGTGGTTCAGCGCAAATGGCAACGTCATCCGTATCCATTTGATGCCGGGTGCAACCTCCATCGTGCCGCCCTCATCGGGCAGTGCGTCGCCCAGCGGGTAGTCAAGTTGTTGTTCAAGCAGGTTCATGTACTGTTCGCTTTGATTTTTCAATTGACGTTTACGTAAACGTCATAGCAACCCCCATAGTAATCGCGGCAGCACAGCTTTGCCTGGCAAAGCTGTCGCAAATTATTAAGGACCCTCTGCATAATTCCCTACGGTCTGTCATCGCGCGGGCTCGGAATGGCCACAATAAGCGCTGCCTCCGTCATCAGCTTGACGCCTAGCGATGCTCAGTTCGCTAGCTCGCTGGTTTTCTGACCTTTTGAAGACCCTTAAGTCAATTGTTGTGCCAAAATATATTGCGTTGGTAGTAATATGATTGAAATGCGAATTTCATCGTAAAAATGACAATAATGTGTGCAAGGCATCCATGTATAACAAACTAATACTAGTTGTAGAAGACAACCCCGATCACCTGGAATTGACAGTGTTGACGCTAGAGCAACACGGTGTCGATGCCGAAATCGTTGTCGCACGAGATGGTGCGCAGGCGCTGGACTTCCTGTTCGGCCACGGGGCGCATGCCGGGCGCGATACGCAGAGGCAACCAACCTTTGTACTTCTCGACATGAAGTTGCCTAAACTGTCTGGTCTTGATGTGCTGCGCAGCGTGCGCGCCAACCCGCTAACGGGCATGGTGCCGGTTGTGATGCTGACATCTTCCAGCGAACAGTCTGACATCGTGGCTTGCTATCGCGCAGGGGCAAACAGCTTCATTCGCAAACCTGTTGACTTTGGTGAGTTCACCAAAAAACTCGACTGCCTGCAAGCGTACTGGCTGGGTGTGAACGAAGCCGCTCCGGCCTGACTTATGTGCCGGTACGGACTTCAGTGCACCGTGCCCTCTGAAGCCCGCCACTTGATGGGGGAGAGATGAAATTCGCCAAGACGCTGCGCACCCGCCTGGTCATGCTGGTGCTCTGGACCACCATCCCACTGGTTGCACTGTTTCTGATCAGCGCGGTGCTGATGGCCAGGGATGCCGTGACCCAGACCACCGAAAACCTTGAGTCCTCAGCCTCGCTGGTCGCCGTCAACCAGCAGCGCGTTGCAGATTCCGTCCGGCAGATGCTTTCTGCTATATCTCATGTGCCGGAGCTGGTGGGGGGCAGCGAGCCTTTTTGCCAGCGCTACTTCAAGACCCTGATCGCTGAATTGCCGATTTACACCAACCTTGGCGTTATCGGCATCGATGGGTATATGCGTTGCCACGGCGTGCCCAATAACCCAAAAGTGTTTGTTGGTGACCGCCTTTATTTTCAGTCTGCAATGGCAAGCGGTGATTTTGTGACGAGTGGTTACCTGGTTGACCGCGTCAGTGGCGAGCCCATCATCAACTTTGCTCTTCCTGTCAAGGGCGTTGACGGCAGCCCGCAGGCGCTGGTTTTTGCTTCCGTGTTACTGTCCGAGGTGACAAAAAACATAGCCTCCGCGTCGCTGCCGGCGAGTGGGCATGTCGTCATCATGGACCGCGATGGCGTGGTACTTGCAAGCAACCCCGACAACGCAGCCCCGCTCGGAAAGCCAGTGCCCAATGCACGGATCCGTGACGCGATCAAGGCTGGCGTAGCTGGCGTTTTTGAAGGTGCCGATGCAAGTGGTGCACGGCGGATTTACGCGTTTCGACCAAGCAGCACGCTACCCAATTCACCCTTTTTTGTGCTCGTCAGCGCCGACAAGAGCGAGGTGCTGGCACCTGCACTCCAGCGGCTGGCGCTGAAATTGCTCGCCTTGGCGCTGATCACGCTTCTTGGCAGTTGGATGGCCTGGCGGCTAGCCGGGCGAGCCGTGGTGAAACCGGCGGTGAAAATCCTGGAGGCGACGAGACGTATCCAGGCCGGGGCGCTGGACACGCGCATCCCCGTGAGGGCCCGCCATGCAGAAAATGAGCTGACGCGCATTGCCAGCGGGTTCAACAGCATGGCGGATTCGCTCGAGCAGCGGGAGCAGGAGCAGGCGAAAAGTTATGCAACGCTGCGTCGAACCCAGAACCGCCTCCTGGCTGCGCAAAAGCTGGGCCGCATTGGCCACTGGGAACTGGACACGCGCAGCAGCCAGGTGACCTGGTCTGACGAACTGCATGATTTGTTCGGGCTTAACCCTGGCGACTTTGATGGTGACCATGCCACCTTTTTGAAAATGATTCACCCGGACGATCGTGCGCGTTATGAAAAGCGGCGATCAGAAGCTTACCTCAACGATACCGACCTGGAAATTGAGTACCGCATCATTACTCCCGCAGGGGACGTACGGTGGATGTACCAGTACGGGCAGTTCCGGGTCGATGAGGCTGACCGCACTCGGGCGCGCGCCGGTTTGGTCCAAGACATCACCGCCCGCAAGCAGTCGGAGTTAGAGTTGCTGGCTATTACTGAGCGATTGCGCCGCACAAGTGAGATGGCGATGGTTGGCGGGTGGGAACTGCTCCTTGACGGGATGGTGTTGACGTGCTCCGACCAGCAGCTCAAAATACACGATCTACCACCGGGCACCCCTCTGACGGCTGAAGCTGCGCGCGACGCTTACCCCCCCGAAGCTCGACGCACGTTTGTGGCAGCAGTTCTGGCTGCAATATCCCACGGCACGCCCTGGGACCTGGAACTGCCGTTGGTGACCTCCACCGGACGATCGGTTTGGGTACGTACCCAGGGTCGGGCTATCTGGCAAGATGACAAGGTGAAAAGTCTTGAAGGCGCGTTGCAAGACGTCAGCGCGCAGCACGAGTTGCACGAGCATCGGCACCTGCTTGAAAACGCGATTGCGCGGCTCAACGATATGGTCCTGATCACCGAGGCCGAACCCGTCGACGACCCCGGTCCCCGTATCGTGTTTGTCAACGATGCCTTTGAAAAGCACACAGGCTACAGCCGGGAAGAGGTGTTGGGCCGTTCGCCGCGCTTTTTGCAGGGTCCCAATACGCAGCAGTCCGAACTCCGTCGCATTACGCAGGCCCTCAAGGCGTGGCAGCCCGTGCGCACCGAGTTGCTCAACTACACCAAAAGCGGCGAAGAATTCTGGGTCGAAATGGACATTGTTCCCATTGCGGACGACAAGGGCTGGTTCACGCACTGGGTCTCCGTGCAGCGCGACATCACCCAACGCAAGAATGCCGAAAAGGCGCTGATTGACAGCGAACAGCGCTATGCCGCCCTGTTTGAAACGGCACCAGTCCCGATGTGGGTGTTGGACGCCGTTGACTACCGTTTCCTGACCGTGAACGGCGCTACGGTAGAAAATTATGGCTATTCAGCGGATGAGTTTCGGTCGATGAGGATTTTCGACATCTGCGAACAGTCACATCAAATCTGGCAGCAAAATCACAAGCTTGAATTGCCCGCTCCCGGCGCATGCTGGCAGCATCGACGTAAGGACGGTTCCATTCTGACGGCCAATTCGGTCGTCAAACCCATCCAGTACGCGGGCCGGGCGGCATGGTTTGTGGTTGCGCCGGACATCACCGCCCGGCTGAATGCCGAGAAGGAAGTGCAGAACCAGATCTTTACCCTGCAACGTGCCACCGATGCGGCCTATGCCATCGCCTGGCACCAGACGGTTGAAGAAATGTTGTACGAGGCGGCAGAGCAGGCGCGCGGTGTGATCGGTGCGCACCTGAGCGTGGTCAGCCTGACGGCGAATAACGACTTGTCGCCGCTCATCAGCGCCTTGTCGGTATCCGAGCGGTACGCCGACTACAAAACAACGCATGACATTGCCGATGGATCAGGCATTTATGGCACGGTCTGCAAAAACAACCGTGTCGTTCGCATGACGCAGGCTGAGCTGGAGGCGCACCCGCGCTGGTGCGATTTCCGAAGCTATGCCGACAACTACCCGTCCATCCGCGGCTGGCTGGCGGTACCTCTCACGGGGCGTGACGGCCAGAGGATAGGCCTGCTGCAGCTCTCGGATAAGTATGAGGGCGAGTTCACCCCGCAGGACGAATATGTGGCGATAGAGCTTGCCCAGCTGGTTTCGATTGCGATTGAAAACGCGCGATTGCTGGAGCAGGTTCGTCAGCTCAATGCTGGGCTAGAGCAAAAGGTTACCGAGCGTACGCTGGCGCTTACCCGACAGGAGGCGCTGTTCCGGGCACTTGCCGACCAGGCACCCCAGATTGTCTGGACGGCGGACAGCAACGGTATGACAAACTATTTCAACCGTGCATCGCTTGATCTCGTAGGGGGTACGCCTGAGGACTGGGTCGGCCGCAAATGGTCTTCCGTTGTTCATCCAGAAGACCTTCCGACGATCCGCGAGAGCTGGAAGCACGCCGTTGCTACCCGGTCTCCCTTTGTGGGCACACGCCGGATTTTTGGACGCGACGGCGTCTACCACGTGATGTCCTACCGCGCCTCACCGGTCCTTGACGAGCATGGCGAGGTTTCTTTTTGGGTCGGCATTGATGCGGATATCACCGAAATCAAAAATATTGAATTAGCCTTGCGCCTGTCCAACCAGGAGCTGGAGGCCTTTTCATATTCTGTCTCCCATGACCTGCGCGCGCCGCTCAACACGATTGACGGCTTCAGCAGGCTGCTAGCCAAACAAATTAAAG
>JAYVPR010000183.1:0-7766 GCA_043757245.1 Polaromonas sp.
GCGGTCTATTTTTCACCGTCTTTTTGACCAATAGCCGGGCTATTGGCCTGCAAATCCGGCAAAAACTATCCTCTCCGGGGTCGAATTTCGCTTCGATGCCGATAGTCCGACAGGCTCCTAGCCTGTCCCCTTTGGCTCACGAGCAACCGGGTGCATCACCGCATACTGTTGGCCTGATTTCTTTTTATCTACCGCAAGGACGAATGCCATGCCGCGTTTTCAAAACTGCGTCCAAAAACTGGCTCTGGTAGCGCCAGCTGCTCAACGCCTGCACCCACCGCGCCTGAAGAGGCACGCACGCATGACCGCCGCGTCTTCACAGTGCCCGCCATAGGCAGCAGCTTTGCCGCGATGGCGGCGTTGCCGACGGATGCGGTGGCAATGCCCAGCAGCAGCCGTTGGGCGGGTTTGCTCAAGGGTTCAGCCTATATGGTCGAAGTCCCCGCCAACTGGAACGGCAAGCTGGTCATGTTTGCGCACGGCTATGCGGGCACTGGTGCCGCGTTGAGCGTTGCGCCACCGCCGATTCGGCGCCACCTGATTCAAACTGGCTATGCCTGGGCGGCGTCCAGTTACAGCATCAACTACTACGATGTGAGCGCCGGGGTTGAAGACACCAACGCTCTCGCGCTGGCGTTTACCAGCATTGCTGCGCAAAATGGGCGGCCACTTGCCGCGCCAGTGCGCACTTACATCACCGGCCGCTCCATGGGCGGCCACATCGCTGCAGCGGCAGTCGAGCGCGAAACTCTGGCTACGGCTGTTAACAAAGTGCAGTACCACGCAGCCTTGCCGATGTGCGGTGTGATGGCTGATACCGAGCTGTTCAATGTGTTTGCCGGCATGCAGGTTGCCGCGCTCAATTTGTCGGGCATCCCGAGTTACCCGTTTGCCAAATGGGCTGAAGTAGAGAAGCTGGTCAGCAGCAATTTGTTCACCAGCCTTCCCACCCCGGCTTCACCCGCTTTGCCCATCGCCAGCACCGCCAAAGGCGCGCAGTTTGCGTCAGTCGTTAAAAAACTGACAGGCGGTGAGCGCCCGATGTTTGCCCAAGGTTTTGAATACGGCGGCAGCTACCGTTTTGCGTACGGCGGCTTTGGCGGCGACGGTACCATCAACGGCATATTGGTCAAAAACAGCCTGGACACCCAGGCCCTGCGTTACCTGATTGACGGCGATCAGGCAGCTACCACCGCATTGAACACCGCAGCGCAAAAGCTCACGGCTCAGCCAGATGCCAACCGGCTTCGTAAAGACGGTCTTCGCTGGATCCCCGCTGTCAACGGTGACTTCAAGGTGCCCGTGCTGTCGATTCATACGCTGGGCGATATGCATGTGCCTTTCGGCATGCAGCAAAGCTACGCCAAGCGCGCCGCGGCCCATTGCGATTTCACCGTGGCTGAACAAGTCGAGTTATTTGAAGCGTTGGCCAAATGGGAGCAGGGCGGCGACAAACCGGCTGGCGACGACGTGCTGACTGCCGCTGTCGTGGCGGCACCAAGCTACGGTTGCGCCTTTACCAATAACGCTACCGGGCCAGATGACGTGAAGTCCACAATTGACTTGCGCACCAGGATAGCGGCGACAACGCCAGCGTGCCCAGCGGTAGGGAGTTGATTTTGACATGGCGCGTTGCCAAAAACCTGTTCTGTAGCGGTTTTTCAGGCTATTTTTACTTTTAAAATAGGCCTGTAGCCCAATAACTACGAGCGTAAGATGCTCCTGAATTAATAGTAACGGCGGCGCTCACACCGTGAAGGGCATCGACGAAGTTTTAACCCTGAGCGGTATCTGAGCTTGTCGATAGGGTTTGGCGGCAAGCCCCAGAATGCAGGCGGCCAGCGTGGCCGCCTGCCGCCCAATCGGTTCTATGTACCGGCTGACCTTCCCGTTGATGGCAATGCAGTCGCCCAGCGCGTAAATACCGGCGACGCTGGTGGCCAGCGTATCGGCTTGCACATCAATACCGTTGTGCCACGCCAGGCCAGCGCTGTCTGCCAGCCGGCTTGGTGTTTGCAGACCCGCGGCGACAACGATGTGATCGACGGTAAAAGTTCGCCCGCATTCAGTAGCGATTGTTTTGACTGATTCGCTACCCGCAGCATCAGACACTTTTGCAACCCTGCTGACCTGCACACCGCCCACAAAGTTGATCGGCAGCGCCTTCCAGGCAGCCAGCAATTGTTCAGACTGCGCGGTATCAAGGCAAGCGGCCAAGGGCCTGCTGGCAACATCCAGCAGCGTAACGTGGTGGCCCGCCAGCGCCAGGTCGTTGGCCAGCTCGGAGCCAATCAATCCTGCACCGACGACTGCAACGCGCTGGGGGCTGTCGCCCTGTTTAACCAGCGCCTCGCGGAATTTTGCATAGGTCTGCAAATGATTGATGCGCCAGCACAGCGATGCCGCAAACTGCGGCAGCGCACGGGCCTGCGCGCCATGCGCCATCACCAGGCTGCTGTAGTGCAGCGTGCCCCGGCTGGTACGCAACTGGCGACTCGCCGGGACGACACGCACGGCTTGCGTGTGTGTCAGCAACTTGACATTGAGCCTGCTGGCAGCGTGTATCCCCTGTTCGCGCGGCAATTTTTCAGGGGCAATGCCGCGGGCCATGGCCACTGACAGCAGCGGCTTGTCGTATACGTCGCCGTTGCAAGCCGTGACAAGCGTAATTGGCATGTTGGCATCGCGCTCACGCAGGGTTTGGGCTATTTGCCAGCCTGCCCGGCCAGCACCGACTATGACAATACCTGCGGTGCGACGTGAGGCAGCACTCGGCTTACCGTTTGATGTGGACCGTCTCGCCTGGCGCACGGGTTCTTCCATCACATACGGTTCAAAATCAGCCTTCGTCACGCCGCACAGCGGGCATGCCCAGTCGTCCGGAATATCTGCAAAGCGGGTACCCGGTGCCAGGCCGCTGTCTTCATCGCCTTTGCTTTCGTCGTACAGCAAGCCACAGGCCCGACAGATGTACACATCAAACGCAGCTGCGGTGACGGTGGGCAAACTCACGCAGGATGCTCTTCGGCACTCAGCCGTGCAATCTCCTTGCGCAGGTGCTTGATGGCGGGCGTGACGATGGCGACGAAATGCGATTCGCGTACCCGGCGCTGCACTTCTGATGTCATCAAATAGCCGCGAGCGCCCTGGTGCAGCAATGCGGATTGCGCGGCGCGCAGCGCCAGTTCTGAGGCGTGCGCCCGTGCATCGAGCACATCAATCAAAAACTCTTTGTCACTGCCAAAAGGCGTTTTGGCAAGCAGCATGATGCGCGCGGTCAAATCATCAAGTTCGCCTTGCAGATCATCAGGGCGGTCGTCAAGAAACTCATTGACATGACCCAGCGTGCGTTCAACCTTCCACATCGAGTCAATCGCACCTTGCGCCACGCCAAGGCCCATGCCGGTTTGCAGCAAGATGAAAGCAGCGCGTATGCGTCCGATGAAGGGGCGCACCGGATCGGCAATCAACTGCTCTGCCCCGACAAAATAGTCTGTCAGTCGCACGGCCCAGGTGTTGGTGCCTTCCATCGCTGAAAACGAAGGGCAGTTGCGAAGCTCGACACCCTCAGCGCCGCATTGCACGATGAACATAATCTCCGTTTTCGCAGCACGGGTCTCGCTGCCTTCAACATCTGCCACGGCACCAAAATAATGATCTGGCCCCAGGTTGCTGACCCACGGCAGCGTGCCGTTCACGCGCCAGCCGCCTTCAACCTTGCGCGCATGCAGTAAAAAGGTTTCAATGCCTGCAAAGGTTTTCATCGGATTCGACATGCCCGTGGCGCCCAGCGTCTCACCGCTGTTATGCCTGACAAGCCGCTCGCCCATCAGAGCCGGATTCCCGGACTGCGCCATGTATACCCCGCACACATCGTGGCACCAGACCATGAAGCCCGTGGCACCGCAGACGCGTGAAACTTCGGTCATGGCGCGAATCGCCAGTCCGTAGTCTGCGGGCCTTTGCCCTTCGGCCATATGCGCTTTCAGTGCACCAACTTCGCCCAGCCGTTGCAAAACTGATTTGGGGTAAATGCCGCGTCTGTCGATGTCATCGGCCAACTCTGCGAGTGGGCCATCTGCTATGGCCTTGGTAGCGCTGATTAAGGCCTCGTCAAATGAGTCGCTGATAACCAGCGTGTTGACATCTGAAGTTACGCATTCCAGAACTTCCATGACTTATTTGCTTTCTTGCGTTGCTTGGTCGTTATGAGGCCAATGCGATTTCAAATGCGATCGGGTTACGCATGCTGTTGGCGACCGGTGAGTAAAAGTTAGCCTGCTGCACAATCTCGTCAAGTACTTCGCGCGGTGCATTGCCTTCAACCAACACCTTGACGCGAATCGCCTGAAAGCCCATCTCGGGCGCTGCCTTCATGGCACCACCCGCGCCCCAGGCAGCCGGGTTGCCAATGTCGCCCTCCATAAAAAGCTCAAGCTTGGTCAGCTTGACCTGCTTCCAGGTTGCCACTGCGGTAATGCCCACGGCCAGGCAACCGCCCAGCCCCGACAACACCACCTCGCCCGGTGCTGGTGCAGTGTTTTCGCCGAACAGATGCAACGGCTCGTCAACCACCACCGGCTGGTGCTCACCAACATAACTGAGCGAGCGATACATACCTTGCATCACGGTGTGAACCTTGTTGGTTCCGCGTGATGCAGGGTTGCCTTTGCCCTTTTCGGCAAAGGCGGCAAGACCCGTTGCGTCGATCGGCTTGAGGTAAGCCTTGACAGTTGTGGGACTCGGTTCGGCTACTGCGGTGGTCATGTTGTCTCTTTCTTTGATAGGTAATGGTGAAGTTTGGAAATGCTGATCTGGGTCTGGCTTAGGCCGCCATCGCCAGTACAGGTGCCTTGGCCTTGATGATGGGTGCAGCGGTTTCAATCGGCAGTGAATCGTCACGTGACCATTCGTTCCATGAGCCGAAGTACATGCGGACATCCGAAAACCCAGCCTGCTTCAAAGCCAGGAAAGTATTCGATGCCCTGGCACCCTTGAAGCAATACAGATACACCGTGTCGTCGGTACCAATGCCGGCCGTGGCGCATTCGGCTTGTACTTCCAGCGGCGACTTGAACACCGGGCCTGCAGCCGAGGGCTTCATGAAGCGATACCACTCAATCCATTTCGCACCCGGCAGGCGGCCCTTGCGTGGTGCAAAGTCCTTGCCATAGGGTGACGAGCTTTCGCCAGTCCATTCGTCGATGTCGCGCACGTCAAGCAGCTTGATGCTGGTGTTCAGTGCGGCGGCCACATCGTCTTTGGTCAGCATCACATCTGCGCCCGTCAAGTCAGTTGGGAAGGTCTTGGCAACTGGCGTGGATTCGTCGGTGCTGACCGGCATGCCCTGGGCTTTCCAGGCAGAAAAACCGCCGTTGAGCACTTTGATTTTTGGGTAGCCGAGCCAGGTCAGCAGGTAGTAGCCGCGGCACGACTGGCCATAGCCGCTGTTGAGCGCGTCTTCATAAAACACGGCGGTCTCTGTGCCCGACAGGCCAATCGCGCCAAAGTGTTCGGCAAAAGTGGATTTGAGCGCCATCAGGCCTTCGGCGGTCGAGGTGGCCAGAAAGGTGAAAATTTCGCGCAGGTTAACTGCGCCGGGCAGATGACCAGCTGCGTAGGTATCAGCATCGCGTGTGTCGATCACGACGACAGGCTCGGAGCCCATCATGGCAGAAAGTTGTTCGGGGGAAATCAGTACGTTGTCGAGCATGGCAATCTACAAATAAGGCCACGGCACATGCCGCTAGGGTTTACATTGCAAAGCCTATGCCAAGCCAACAAAAACTTCAAAATACTATAAAAAAGAACTGCGCCCTAATAAATACGTCAACATATAGATATGAATTTAATAGCAACTATAAATTAGCAGCCTAACAAAATGTCTACAAATTGGCGACACTTTGTTGGTCCAGCTTGCCCAACTTACTCATGCGGTAAGCAAATTGCCGTACCGTCAGCCCCAGCGCCTGTGCGGCCCGGGACTGGTTGCCACCATGTGCAGCCAGCGCCTGCTGTAGCTGGGCCATCGGGTGCGACTGTACGGCGCGGTAGTCACGTACCAGAGGTGCCGATGCGGGTTTGCCAGGTTCAACAGTGGTCCGAACAGTCTTGCCGTGCACGGTGGCTGCGGCACCGCCATCGTCATAGCTATCGGCACGATCTTGCGCAGCGGGTAAAAACCGCTGCAACTCCTGGCCAGAGACCATGGTGCTGTCGGTCAGCAATACCAGGCGCTCAATCACATTGCCCAGCTCGCGAATGTTGCCCGGCCACGGGTGTTGCTCCAGCTGGCTCAAGGCCTCGGACGATAAACTCACGTTGCGCTGGTTGGCCTGGTTGACGCGGCTTAAAAAATGAATCGTCAGTGGGCGAATGTCCTGCGGGCGCTCACGCAGCGAGGGCAGGCGAATCGGAATCACGTTGAGCCGGTAAAACAAATCGCGTCTGAAGGTGCCGCGCTCTACTTCAAGCGCCAGATCGCGATTGGTTGCGGCCACCACACGCACGGCAACCTTGACCTCGTGCTTGCCACCCAGCCGGACGATGGTGCCTTCTTGCAGCGTGCGCAGCAGCTTGGTCTGCATACCCAGCGGCATCTCGCCAATTTCATCGAGAAAGATGGTGCCCTTGTCAGCCTGCTCAAACCAGCCTGCACGGGCAGTTTGCGCGCCAGTAAACGCGCCGCGCTCGTAGCCAAACAACTCGGACTCAAACAGCGAATCGGGAATCGCCGCGCAATTGACCTTGATGAAGGGCTGCGCACTGCGCTGGCTGGACAGGTGTACGGCCCGTGCAAACAGCTCCTTGCCGGTGCCAGACTCGCCCAACAGCAGCACGCTGGCCGTGGCTTCAGCCACCCGCTCCAGCTCGCTCAAGGCTTGCAGCAGCGCTGGCGATGTGCCGATGATGCCGTAGCGCGCGGCAGCGGTCTCCAGTGCGCGCGTCAGCAACTGGTTTTTGACTTGCAGGGCGCGGGTTTTGTCAAACACCAGCGCCTGCAGTTGCAGCAACTGGCCTGCCAGCGTCGCCAGTATTTTAAGAATGGCCACATCGTCAGCCAGTTGCCGGTCACGGCTGCGGATACGGTGACAGGCCAGCACGCCAATCACCTCACGGTTGACTTCAATTGGCAGCGCAATGAAAGCTACTACATCCTGAGGCAGTTGCGCCCGCGCGACCGCGCGCGTCAAAAACTGCGGCTCGGCATCAATGTCCTGCACGATGATGGGTTGCGCGGTAGCCATCACCCGGCCAGTGATGCCCTCGCCCGGGCCATAGCGGCCCAGCGTCATTTCCTTTTTCGTCAGCCCATAGGCATATCGAATGCTGGAGCTTGGCCCCACAGCGCGCGCCGAGCGACTTGTCCGCATCTTGAGCTTGTGGTCAGCCAACCCTAGCAGCGTAATGTCGCCTACAAAGTCGGCCAGTACCACGCGGCCCCGGTTAAGGCCCAGCAGCTCGCTCATCAGGTGCAGCATCTCGCGCAAAACGATTTCAGGAGCCAAACTTTTACCCACCAGGCGCATGACTTCGCTCATCAACAGCAACTCCTGGGCGCGCCAATGGGTTGCAGCGTTGCGGATACTTAGAGCTGGAGGTGTGGATTCGGGCATCATCCGGACTAGCAAGTACTCAGCCAGTTACAAAAACGCATGCGCTAGAGTGCCGGCCCGATGATGTATTGAGTTTCCGTTCGGGCTGAGCCTGTCGAAGCCTGGCTAGCACAGGGGAAACCCTTCGACCAAGCTCAGGGCGAACGGATA
>JAYVPR010000184.1:0-7762 GCA_043757245.1 Polaromonas sp.
CGGTTCCTGATGGTGATCTGAGCGTGCGATGAAGAGCATCTCGGAGATCAGGCGCGACAGGCGCTCGAGCTCTTCAATGTTGCCTTCGAGTACCTCTTGAAATTCGGCCCCCGTACGGGGAAGAGACAGCGCCACCTGAGTTCTTCCCATGAGCGTGGAAATCGGCGTACGCATTTCGTGTGCAAGCTCACCAGAGAAGTCTTGCAAGCGCTGGTAACCTGCATCGATTCGCTCCATCATGCCGTTGAACTCTTCTGCGAGCTCGTACAGTTCGGCAGGCAGGCCGGCGGAAGATATTCGGTGACTGAGGGACTGCACGCCGATGGCTGCGGCAAGACGGTGGAAGCGCCGCAAAGGGGCCAGGCTGGTGCGCGCTATGAACCAAGCACCGAGCGCGACAATCATCAATAAAAAAGGCCACCCGACCAGTGTGGTCTGGATAAAACCTTTCATTAGCTGGCGATCATGCCTGCGGTCGAGCGACAGGTAATACTGCACCGCTGTCCCGCTGTCCCGTTGTCTAGCGTGCTGCGACCCTGTATAGCGGCTAATCGCTCTCCTGTTGCTGCAACCCATGGTTGGACTAATGTCGAACCGGGTGGGGTAGCGATCAGTGAATGCACGGATTGTTGAGCGAGTAGCGAGAAACTCGCCACGCTTTGACCACTGGCGGGGTTGACCAGCGCCAAATGCAGGTCGTCGTGGCCTATCAGTAAATCGCCGAAGCGGTGTTTGTTGGCATTAAGGTCTTCCAGCGAGGGGACCTCAGACAGAACATGAATCAGTAGGTCACGTTTGCCCAGCAGCTCGGTTTCAGTCCGGGCATTCAGCTGATGAGAAAGGGTGTAAAACCCGATCGCGATGGCAGCCCCTGTCACCAGAAAGCCGAAGAAGGCGCTGGCCAGCGCAATGCTGGCCGCAAGAGAATTCCCAGCCCAGAATCTGAGGCGTCGACCGGGTGTCACAGTGCGCCTCGCCGCTCCAGGACATAGCCCACACCGCGCACGGTGTGGATCAGCTTCTCGTCAAAAGGGTCATCGATCTTGGCGCGCAGCCGTCGGATTGCTACTTCCACCACGTTGGTGTCCGAGTCAAAATAATATCCCAGACTAAAGAAGCAATCTGTGTTCTCGACAGAACCTCTCCGGTTTTCTGGGCCAGAAGGGACAACAGGGCAAACTCCTTGGCCGACAGATCAATGCGCTGGCCGGCGCGGGTTGCGCGGTGGCGTACCGAGTCGATTTCCAAATCGGCTGTGCGCAGCACCTGCTCCATGGCGACGGGTTGACCGCGTTTGAGGATGGCCTTGACGCGCCCCAGCAGCTCGGGAAACTGGAACGGCTTGACCAGGTAGTCGTCAGCGCCGAGGTGGAAGCCGCGCACCTTGTCGTCCGTGTCTCCGCGCGCGGTGAGCATGAGCACCGGCAGCTCCCGGGAACTGCGCAATGCCGATAAAACCGTAAAACCGTCTATGCCCGGCAGCATGGCATCAAGAATGACGAGGTCATGGTTACCGGTGACTGCCGCATGCAGACCGTCTGTGCCATTGTGTGCAACTTCTACCGCATAACCGCTTTCGCTCAGGCCTTTGCGCAGATAGTCAGCAGCCTTGGGTTCATCTTCAATCACCAGAATTTTCAAAACAAGCCTCGGTTGAAATAACGTATTTGTAATCTGCGGGTCAGGGTCGTGTCGACCCTTAATACCTACATTAAGAACCGTGATGCAACGTTTGCATCGCAGTAGTTCCCTAGGTTGGGGCTGCACTTTGTAATTGATATTAAAGGAGTTTGATCATGTCGTTCCGTAAAACCGTATTTGTCCTCGCACTTGTGAGTGCATCCATTCCTGCCGCTTTTGCCAACAGTGGCAGCACTTGGGTCGGCGGTGAGGTGGGCTTTGAAAGTCACCCCGTTCAAAGCAGCAAAAGCCGCGCAGATGTCCAAAAGGAATTTGAAGCCTTTCGCGCGAACCCCGTGACCTCTGACGGCGGCACGCTGGTGGGTGGTGAGGTCGGGTATATCCTTCCCCAGCACAGCTATGCTTTTCAAGGCGGTAAGCTGGTCCATACCGACACCATCCCGCACAACACGCCGAAGCCGTCTCTGGCCATGACGGATGCGGAACGTCAATTGTTCCGGGAACAATACGCCAACTGAAGGAAGTGACACAGCGGGGCCGGCTGAGTGTCAGTCGGCCCTTTTTTGACGTCTGTCGATCGGGTATACAGCTTGAAAACCGACCTAATTCCATTTCCAAATCATTCGTGAACGCGAAGGCGAAGCGACGACAGTACAAACGTACGGCTAGCGAAGCCGAAAAAGTGCACGGATGATCTGGAAATGGAATAAATGGTTCATTTTCCACCCGCGAATGTGTTGGTCTCAAAGGTAAAACGCGACAGATCTGAGCGAAAATTCCCGGACCTATCTGCTTGTGCGGAAAATACCTGTTGATCGGCGATTGATGCTTCATCAATCGACGGTTACTTCAAGCATCAAGATCTTATTTCGGCGCTCCCTGGAGCTTTGGTTCTTTGTGAAGTTTGGCTTCGCGAGCCGCCGCCCGTTCTTGACCTTTGATTTCAGGTGCGTTGGTCTTCGGGATGCCGGAACCTTCGCCACGGGCTGCAAGGATTGGTCGTCGCTTGCGTACGATGGCATGGCCTGTGCAGACAGCCCATGTCATTGTTCTTTTCTCTTTTTTGGATTACTTCGCGGGCTGGATATCAGTGACCACAAGGGCGCTACCGGATTTTTCTGCCTTGAAGCGAATTTTGTCACCCACTTTTGCTTTACCCAGCAGTGCAACGTCCTTGACTTGAAACACCATGGTCATGCCAGGCATGTCCAGGTTTTTGATGTCGCCATGTTTGATGGTGATTTTTTTGTTGTCCATGTCAACTTTGCGGATTTCGCCATCGGCCATGTCGGTAGCGGCTGTCACCGCAGCGTCTTTCGTGGCACCAGCCGCCATGGGCGCACCTGCATGCGAAGCCGCATGAGCCGAGGCAGCACCTGCAAGCAGGACGGACATAAGTAAAAGGGTATTGATTTGTTTCATGAGAATTTCCTTTAAGAGGGGGTGGAAGAGATACGGGGATATGACCTATAAACGCGCGAGCTGCCATCTTCGAGGACAAGTAGTACGTCGTAGGCATCAACGCGTCCTCGGTAAAGCGCGGCGTCCATGCCAGGTGTGCCGACCGGCATGCCAGGAACAGCCAAGCCGATGGCTTTTGGTTTTTCTTTCAGCAAGCGTTGAATCTCGCGAGCGGGCACATGCCCTTCAAGGGCATAGGCGCCGACTGTTGCGGTGTGACACGAACCCATCTTTTCCGGAATGCGCAGCCGGGTGCGGGCTGCGGCGTTGCCGCTGACATTGACTTTCACATCAAACCCATTGGTTTGCAGGTGGGCGACCCAGTCCTTGCAGCAACCGCAGTCTGGGTCTTTCCAGACCTCGACCTGCGGGCGGGTTTGTGCCACAACCCATGGGGACGCGGCAGCGGCCGTGAGGCTTGCGATGGTCTGGAGAATCAAACGTCTTTGCATGATGATTTTTCGTGAGATTTGGTGATGTTTGGTGATGCTTGGTAATGTTTAGCGGGTGGCAACAGTGATCTTGCCCACCATGCCGGCTTGGTAGTGGCCTGCGATCAGGCAGGCAAAGTCGAAACTGCCGGGCTTGTTGAAGGTCCAGACGATCTCGCCAGTTTTCCCCGGAGCAACGTGTGCCATGTATGGCTCCTCGTGCTCCATGCCCGGAAACTTGAGCATCAGGGCGGCGTGTTCGTCCAAATTTTTTTTGTTGCCAATCACCATTTCATGCATGACCTTGCCGGTGTTCTTGATCACGAATTTGATGGTATCGCCCTGCTTGACGTCAATCTTGTCGGGCGTAAAGCGCATGTTGTCCGACATGTTGAAAGTGATGGTACGGGTGACGGCTTTGGCTTCGCCTGCAATGCCCCATTCCTTTTGCTCTTTTTTGACAGGGCCGGCCTTTTTGGCATGGGCCGCGTCACTGTGGGCAAGAGCGAAAGTGCTGGCGCCAGTGATTAGCACAGCGAGGAGGGTAGCGGTTAATTTATTCATGGTGGGTTCCTTTGAGTAGATAGGGTTGTTTAGTGCTTCATGCCGCTCATGCCGCCCTTGCCGCCTTTGCTGCCCATGACGGGTTTGCGGACCTGGACTTCAACTTCTTTCATCGGCATGTTTTGCGCTTTCATGGTCTGGCCGCCTTCGGAGGCAAAGCGCGCTGGATTCGGCAGGGCGCCGGTCCATTCGTAGGCCACCTCGCCAGGCGGGTGCTTGTACCAGCCCGGGTCTTTGTAGTCGCCGGCTTTCTGGTCCTTGCGCACCTTGACCATCGAGAACATGCCGCCCATTTCCACACTGCCAAACGGTCCTTCGCCGGTCATCATCTTGGCGGTGTTGTCGGGCAGGGGCATGTCCATCTCGGCCATGTCGGCCATGCCGCGCTCGCCCATCACCATGTAGTCGGGGATCACGTTGGTGATGTCGCGCACCACCTTGCGGTGGTCCACACCTATCATGGTGGGCACGTCGTGGCCCATGGCGTTCATGGTGTGGTGACTCTTGTGGCAATGAAAAGCCCAGTCGCCTTCTTCATCGGCCAAAAACTCGATCTGCCGCATCTGGCCCACCGCAACGTCGGTCGTTACTTCATACCAGCGTGTTGATTTCGGTGTCGGGCCGCCGTCGGTGCCGGTTACCAGAAACTCATGGCCATGCAGGTGGATCGGGTGATTCGTCATGGTCAGGTTGCCCATGCGGATACGTACCTTGTCGCCCTTAGCAACCACCAGCGGATCAATGCCCGGAAAGACCCGGCTGTTCCAGCTCCAGATATTGAAGTCCAGCATGGTCATGATCTTGGGCGTGTAGGCGCCGGGGTCGATGTCATAAGCATTGAGCAAAAACACAAAGTCCCGGTCCACGTCGTCGATCAGCGGGTGCTTCGCCTTCGGGTGCGTGATCCAGAAGCCCATCATGCCCATGGCCATCTGCGTCATTTCGTCGGCATGCGGGTGGTACATAAAGGTGCCGGGACGTCGCGCCACAAACTCGTAAACGAAAGTCTTGCCCACCGGAATGGCTGGCTGGTTCAGTCCCGCCACGCCATCCATGCCGTTGGGCAGGCGCTGACCATGCCAATGGATGCTGGTGTGCTCGGGCAGTTTGTTGGTGACAAAAATACGCACACGGTCGCCTTCAACCACCTCAATCGTCGGGCCGGGCGACTGGCCGTTGTAGCCCCACAGGTGGGCTTTGAAGCCGGGCGACATCTCGCGTACCACGGGTTCGGCCACCAGGTGAAATTCCTTCACCCCTTGGTTCATGCGCCAGGGCAGCGTCCAGCCATTGAGGGTAACCACCGGGTTGTAGGGCCGGCCGGTATTGGGAACCAGCGGCGCCATGGTGTCGGGTTTGGTTTGCAGCACCGGCTCAGGCAGGGCGGCCATGGCGACACGGCTCATGGCAGCGGCCGCCACGGCGGTAGTGATGGCGCCAGCGCCAGTCAGAAAATTTCTTCGGTTGTTCATAAAAATATTTGTACGGGGGTTGATGGGTTATCAGTGGCCGGGCGCTTCGCCGCCGCCTGCCATGGGTGCAGTTGACATGGCCATGCTGGTGGGTTTGCCGATCATGGATGCGCTGAGAGCGGCATCGGCAAGCCAGAACTGCTGGTAGGCGTTGATTGCTGCCATGACGCTTGAAATCTGGCTGCGGTTGTCTGCCAGCAGCTCAAAGACGCCGATCAGCATGCCGTTGTAGCGCAACACGTTTTCGTCAGCCATTATTTTGCGCAATGGCACGATCTCGTCGCGGTAATGCCTGGCAACATCGTAGGCGGTACGGTAAGCTGAGTAACTTTCACGCAGTTGCGACGATGCGCCGCGAACGGTGCTCTCATAACGGCTGGCTGCGGCCAGTGACTTTGCATTCATCGCGTCCCTTTGTGCTGAGCCCCAGTCAAAGATCGGCAGCCGTATGTCAAGCTCCCACCCTTTGCGGTTGGACTGGGTGCCATGGGCGTTGTCAAACACCGTGTCACGTCGAATACCAAGCTCGACATCAATCAGGCTGGTGATCAGGTTCAAGCCCTGTGATTGTCCGGCGGCGTCCAGCTGGCTGCGCGCCATTTGCACATCCAGTCGCTGGGCGCTGGCCGCTGCGCTGACGGCCTGCGGCTCGCGTGACGCTTTGGGCAAGTCCGGCAAGCGCTCTGGCAGCACAAGCCGCGCCTGCTGCTCGTCGCTCAAGCCCAGCAAGCGGGTCAGCTCTTCACGGGCAGCGGTTACGGCATGCTGGCTGGCGGCTAGCTGCGCGGTGGCATCGGCATAAAAAACCTGCTGGCGCGCCCGCTGTAGCTTGTTAAAGTTGCCCACCTGCTGCAGCCGCCTGGCCAGCTCTGCACTGGCCTGTGCACTGGCATTCACTTGCTGCGCATATTGAAGCGACTGCTGCGCCCCAACCGCCCGTACCCAGGCCTGGCGGACCTGCGTAACCTGCTCGATAACGTTGGCGCTGAGCTGAACCCGGGCTTGCGCGACCTGGCTGCTGGCAATGGCCTGGCGGCGTGGCAAGGTCAATAAATCCAGCAAGCCAAACGACAGCAGGCGGCCTATCTCAAGCTCTTCACCGGCGCGAACACGCTCAAAGTTAAAAATCGGGTTGGCGATGCGGCCGCCTTGATTGGCCAGCGACATATCAGCCCAGCTTTGAGCCAGCAGCGTTTGCATCGCCGGACTGTTGGCCAACGCCAGTTGTACGGCTTCATCCATGCTCAAAGGCTTGCCGAGCAGTTCTGCGCTCAGTTTGCTGGCTACTTGTCGTTGCATATCGGTGCGATTGAGCACCAATTTTCCCTCGGTGAATGTCTGCGCCGTGGTGTTCGTGTCGTCAATCGTCTGATCGATATTAATAGAGGCGCAGCCGCCTAGCAGGGCAATGGCTGTGGTGATCAGGCTCCACCTGAGAGTTGTTTTCATGGTGTTGACTTTCATGTCACGGCTTTGCTGGGCTGGCTGGTTTGGGGTCTTGCGCTGGGTTGGTTTGCGCAGCCTCCTTGGCATACGTACGCCAGCCACCAATTTGCCCGACCGAATCGTTAGCAGCCTTCCAGTTCACAATTTTTTCGTCGGTGTAGGGCTTGTAGCCATCCAGTGCAGACTGAAAACCAGCGGGTAAGGATTCACTCGTGCGCGGAGCAACCGGAGTCGTTTGAGTTGGCGTTGGGTTGGTCGCGTTCGTGGGCTGTGCGATGGCAACACTGGCCCAAAGCACGGCTACCGATACCACTGGGACTGCAAAGGCGGCAAGCCTGCGAGGCGCAATGGAAAAATGACGTGTATTCACAAAAATCTCCTGAAGCAAATGCGGGGGCGATGGCTGCCGTGGCGAGCATCGCGTGGACTTCAGCTACCGCTTTAACAGCAGTGGCCCGTGCAAGCAGTCTGTCGGACTTAAGAGTCGTCGGCTGCTAGTAAAAACCCGGCGAGTACAGACCCAGTTTGGGCCTGACATTCAGGAAATCGGTGGTTTTTGGCCGAGTGCGGCTGTGGCACTGGCAAAGTGAGCAGCTGCGGGGCGCAGCAGGGTGTGGGATGAGAAACTGAAATTCAGATCGACAGCCGAAACTGAAAGTGCCACCGTGTGGCAGGCTTGGCAGGCGGGACATGAGTCGCAGTGAGCAACTGCTGACGCGGCTTCGTCAACTTTGGCGTGGCCTTCGC
>JAYVPR010000185.1:0-2117 GCA_043757245.1 Polaromonas sp.
CGCCCCTAGATTTACAAGTTGACATTCGCGGCGAACAGCAAGAAATCGCCGTCATTCGCCTCACGCGCGCCAAGAAGCGCAACGCCATCAACGACGCACTGATCCTGGCCATACGCGATGCCTTCGACGGCCTGCCTGCCACCGTGCGTGCGGCTGTGATTGACGGCGAGGGTGAGCACTTTTGCGCCGGTCTCGATTTGTCCGAGCTCCAAGAACGCGACGCCGGCCAAGGCCTGATGCATTCGCGCATGTGGCACGCTGCACTGGAGCGGGTTCAGTATGGCCCGGTGCCCGTCATTGCGGCCCTGCACGGCGCCGTGGTCGGTGGCGGGCTGGAACTGGCCAGCGCCTGCCACATTCGCGTAGCGGATGAAACCACTTTTTACGCGCTGCCTGAGGGCTCACGCGGCATTTTTGTCGGTGGCGGTGGCTCGGTGCGCATCCCACGCCTGATTGGCGCTGCCCGCATGACCGACATGATGATGACAGGTCGCGTGATCAGCGCCGCCGAGGGCGAGCGCATCGGCATGGCCCAGTACTTGGTGCCCAACGGCACGGCGTTTGACAAGGCGTTTGAGCTGGCCACGCGCGTGGCAGCCAACGCGCCACTGACCAACTACGCCCTGATGCACGCCCTGCCCCGCATTGCTGAGCAGCCCGCCGACCAGGGCTTTTTCACCGAAGCCATGATGGCCGCCATTGCGCAAAGCGCGCCCGAGGCTAAGCAAAGAGTGCGCGACTTTTTGGAAGGCAAGGCGGGCACCAAGGTGCAAAAATCTTGACTCACAGAGCCGCCTGCATGACTGCCCCCAAATTCCGCCCCCTCACCTTTGGCGTGACACGTGTCGTGCTGCGCGACGGCGTGCCGGGAACGCATTACCTTCAAGCCGATCAGCCCCTGCAAGCCTACCCAGAACGCATCACCGACCGGCTGCAACATTGGGCGACCACGGCCCCGAATCGCAGCTTCATGGCGCGGCGTGACAAGTTGGCCGACGGCAGCAGCGGCGATTGGCGTCATGTCACCTACGCCCAAGCCTGGGCACAAGCCCGCAGCATCGCGCAGGCCTTGATGGATCGCGGTTTGAGCGCAGAACGCCCCGTCGTCATCCTGTCCGAGAACGACCTGGAACACGCGGTGCTGGCGCTGGGCTGCCTGGTGGCCGGTGTGCCTTATGTACCGGCCTCACCGCCCTACTCGCTGGTGAGCCAGGACTTTGACAAGCTCAAGCACGTGATGAGCACCGTCACGCCAGGCCTGGTGTTTGCCGCCGATGCAGCGCGCTATAGCAAGGCCATTGCAGCGGCGGTGGGTGCTGGCGTGGAAGTGGTCTACACCACCCCACCGGCCAAAACCACCACTCCCGTTCGGACTGAGCCTGTCGAAGTCCTCGCAAGTGCTTCGACAAGCTCAACACGAACGGCCTTTACATTGTTTGAGCAATTAATCGCCACTCCAGTCACCCCCGCCGTGGACGCCGCCATGAGCGCCACCGGCCCCGACACCATCGTCAAATTCCTCTTCACCAGTGGCTCGACCAAGCTGCCCAAAGCCGTCATCAACACCCAGCGCATGTGCTGCGCCAAGTAGCAGCAAATGACGCAGTCGATGCCGGTGCTGGTAGATTGGTTGCCCTGGAACCACACGTTTGGCGGCAACCATAACTTCGGTCTGACACTTTTCAACGGCGGCACGCTTTACATAGATGACGGCAAGCCCACACCGACGTTGATGGCCGAGACACTGCGAAACATGCGCGAGATCGCGCCCACGGTGTATTTCAATGTGCCGACGCCGGGTATGCAGCTAAAGCCCGTGCCGACTCACGGAAAAATCGAGGTGCGCTACAAAGGCCCTAATATTTCTCCGGGCTATTGGCGCGACCCAGAGGCGACAGCAAATGCTTTTGATGACGAAGGCTATTTCTGCACCGGCCATGCCGTCAGACGGATTGACGAGGAAAACATTCACGCGGGTTCTAAATTCGACGGCCGCATTGCGGAAGACTTCAAGCTCGCCACCGGCACCTTTGTCAGTGTCGGGCCGTTGCGCGCCAAAATCATTGCGGCTGGTGCGCCCTACGTACAGGACGCGGTGATTACCGGTATTAATGCCC
>JAYVPR010000186.1:0-2116 GCA_043757245.1 Polaromonas sp.
GGAGATGTCGCAACCCAGCGAGTGGGACAGCGTGATCCAGGGGCCGGAGCCCTCGATGGTGTAGTGAATGTCGATGTCGTTGATGCGGGTTTTCATAGATGTCTCCTAATCAGTTGAGGACAGAGCTTGCCTACTTCGTGTGGCTGCGGTCTGTCCCGCAAAGTTTCAATCAAGTTTGATATTGGCGGCCTTGGCCAGCCGGGTAAAGCTGGTCACTTCAGAGGCGATCAGTTTGTCAAACTCTTCTGGCGTGCTGGTCACCGCGTCAATACCCAGCGGGGCAAAGCGTTGGCGCACTACGGGCTGCTTCAAGATAACAGCCACCTCCGCGTTGAGCTTGGCAATGATGTGGCGCGGGGTCTTGGCTGGGGCCAGCAGGCCATACCAAAAAACCCACTCGTAATTGGACAGACCCGCCACGCCGGACTCGGCCACCGTGGGCAGCGCGGGCAACTCGGCCATGCGCTTGCTGCCCGTGACCGCAATGGCAATGGCCTTGCCGTCTTTCACCAAATTGATGGCGCTGGCAAAGGGCGCGATGAAGACTTGTGTGCGACCCGCCATGGTCTCGGTCAACGCCTCGGGGATGCCTTTAAACGGGATGTGCGCTAGGTCGATACCGGCTTGCGCCTTGAGTAACTCCACCGCAAAGTGTGCACCGCTGCCCACGCCGGCCGATGAGTAGTTGAGCTGGCCGGGTTTGGCCTTGGCCAGCGCCACCAACTCGGCCACGTTCTTCACGCCCAACTGCGGCGACACGATCAGCAGCGCCGGGCCGGTGGCCGTGAGGCTGATGCCTGCGAAGTCTTTGGCCACGTCATACGGCAGCTTGGGGTAAATGGCGGGCGACACCGCGTGGGCGGACGACACCGACAACAGCGTGTAGCCATCGGCCGGGGCCGTGGTCAGCGCCCCCGCCGCAATGTTGCTGCCCGCGCCGGGGCGGTTCTCCACAATGACGGGCTGCTTCCAGCTCTCTGTGAGTTTTTGTGCGATTAGCCGAGCGGTAATGTCAGGCCCGCCGCCCGGGGTGAAGCCGACTAGGATGCGCACGGGTTTTGTCGGATACGAATCGGGGGCTACGGTTTGCGCATACAACACGCCTGAACTGGCAGCGAGCACGAGCCCGGCAAAGCCAAAAAGGAACCTCGAAAGCGCACGACTTCTGACCAACATGATTGTCTCCTGAGTAGGGAAATCAAGTATTGCACAGGACGCAGCTCACTCGAATAATGAGAGTCCGCTTAACTTTAACAAGACACAACAATGAAGCTGACACGGTTGATGACATGGATGACGCTGGCTTGCGCCGCTGCGCTGCCTGCGTTGGTTCACGCGCAGGACTACCCATCGCGCACCATCCAATTCATCGTGCCCTCATCGGCAGGCACCACCGGCGACCAACTCGCACGCCTGCTGGGCCCCCGGCTCACTCAGCGCTGGAACGTGCCCGTGGTGGTAGAAAACAAGGTGGGTGCGGGCGGCATCATCGGCATCGAGGCTGCCGCCAGAGCGCAGCCCGACGGCTACAGCTTTTTGTTTGCGGCAACCTCCTTTAGCACCTTGCCCGCGTTGCGCGCCAAGCTGCCTTATGACCCGCTGAAAAACTTTGCGCCCATCGTGATGCTCGGTGCCAGTCCCCTGGTGCTGATCGTGGCCAACAAAGTGCCCGCCAAAACCGTGCGCGAGTTCGTGGATTACGCCAAGAAGCAGCCCGCTGGCAGCTTGAATTACGCCTCGCCCGGTCTGGGTGGCGTGCAGCATCTGACGATGGAGTTGTTCATGCAAGAGGCGGGCATCAAGCTGCTGCATGTGCCCTACAAAAGCATGGCGGGGGCTTTGAATGACTTGGCGGCTGGCCATGTGCAAGCGGGTGTGGTGGTGCTACAAACCGCTTTGCCACTGGTGCAAAGCGGCAAAATGCGGGCGCTGGCCGTGCTCAGCGCCGAGCGAGTGGCACCTCTACCCCAACTGCCCACCATGGCCGAGGCGGGCGTGCCCAAGGTGGTGAGCGAGGCCTGGTTTGGCGTGATGGCCCCAGCCGGTACACCCGCGAGCGTGTTGCAAAAAATGAACACCGAACTCAACCAGTTGCTGACCTTGCCCGATGTGAAAG
>JAYVPR010000187.1:0-2116 GCA_043757245.1 Polaromonas sp.
CACATGGCGAACTGCATCTGGAACACTGCCATTGGCTGCGGGATGGCGAGCCGAAGCATCGGCCAGAAAAACCTGCATGCGATTGACCGGGGTAATTACTTAAGCAAGCCAGCGCTGCGCGCTGACGCTTCAATACCGCGGTAATTTTCAGGCACGGTAGCGATGTAGCGGGTGGCGCGGTTAAGTTCTAGGATTTCCTTACCCTCAGGCGTTTTCGGGTCGATATCCAGCAGCGCCTTCTTCACGCGCTCGCGCTGGGCGACAGGCATATCGGCGTGCACTGACCAGTTGTAGTTGTAGTAGCCGGGCGTGGTGCAAAAAACCACTGCATCCTTGTCAGACACTTTGCCATCTTTGACAAACTTGTTCCATACCGTGATGTCCAACGCGGCCGCATCAACCTTACCGCTCACCACTGACGCGATGGTCGCATCATGCGCGCCAGAATACGCCACGCGTTTAAAGTCTTTGTCAGGGTCAATTTTGGCGTCAAGCAAAAAGCTGCGCGGCATCAAATGGCCTGATGTGGAAGACTGCGAACCAAAGCTGACCTGTTTGCCTTTCAGATCAGACAGGGTTTTGATGCCTGAACCAGGCTTGGTGATAAAGACCGACTGAAATTTGGTGTCTTCTTCGCGCTGTGCGATCGGCATAATTTTGCCGCCCGAACGTACGTTAGCCTGCACATACGTGAAACCGCCAAACCACACCATGTCCACCTGCTTGTTGACCAGCGCTTCAACCGCAGCGGGGTAGTCAGACACAGGAATAAATTCAACTTTTTGACCCAGCTTGCTTTCAAGGTATTTAACAATCGGCCCAAACTTGCGGGTTTGCTCGGTCGCTGCCTCTTCAGGGATGGTGGTGACGCGAAAAGCGGTTTGTGAAAAAGAAGCACCCGCAGCAGCAAGCACGGCTACAACAAAACAAGACTTCAAAACAAAACGACGCATACAACTCCAACAAAAAATCAACACTCCGTACAGAGCCGAGATTCTCGCAGGAATGGTAGTTTTGTGCGTCACGCGGGGTTTGCCGTCTTTGCCCGCTTAGCGAAGCCGACAAAGTGCACGGATGATCTGGAAGTGGAATCACTACTGTATTTGTAGCTCAAAGCACAATCCATTACGGGCATTAAATACCTGTTCGGTATTTAAACTCTTGAATCCCCAGCCCACGCCCCAAGTTCCGCAATATGACTGAATCACTCCATATCGTCTGCCCACACTGCCACACCACGAACCGAGTCCACGCCGACCAGCTCGCCAGCGATCCCAGCTGCGGCAGTTGCAAGGCAGCGCTTTTTACTGGCCACCCTGCTGCACTCGACGAAGCTGCGTTTGACAAGCACATTGGCCGCAGCCATATCCCGGTACTGGTCGACTTTTGGGCGCCGTGGTGCGGCCCCTGCCGGCAAATGGCGCCCGCCTACGAGCAGGCTTGCGCACAGTTAGAACCCAAGGTGCGGCTGGCCAAGGTTGATACCGAGGCCGTTCCCAACCTGGGCACGCGCTACGCGATACGCAGCATTCCAACGCTTGCGCTGTTCAAGAACTGCAGCGAAGTGGCACGCCAAGCAGGCGCAATGGGTGCAGCAGACATCGTGCGCTGGGTGCAATCGCACTCGGCTTGATGACTCCTGTTTTGATAGCTGGTTGCGCTCGGATCTCATTGGCTAAGCAGCGTTTTTTGACTTTTCGACCCTGATTCCAGCATGTTCGCTGGCCTGAAAGAGCCAAGGCATCATTCCGTTTCCAGATCGATACGACATTATTGATCCAGCCTTGTGAAGTCTAAATTCCTTTATCCGTTCGCCCTGAGCTTGGTCGAAGGGTTTTCCCTATGCCAGCCAGGCTTCGACAGGCTCAGCCCGAACGGAAACTCAATACATCATCGAGCCGGAGCAATAGGCGCGAAGCAACAACATGTCGGATTGATATGGAAATGGAAATGGAAATGGAATCAAAGGGTGGCAAGAATGCTTTGCTTATTTGCGCGCTGGCGGCAAATCCGTGCAACTGCCATGCGCCACTTCGGCCGCCATGCCAATGCTCTCACCTAGGGTTGGATGCGGGTGAATCGTTTTCCCGATATCCACCGCATCTGCGCCCATTTC
>JAYVPR010000188.1:0-7714 GCA_043757245.1 Polaromonas sp.
CCTGGGCAACTGGGTTCGACTCAGTAGCAAAAGCCAACTCAAGGGAGCTGGCGACAAGCCTGTGAGCCCAGAACAAATGGAGCTGGCCCGACTGCGTGCCGAGTGTGCACGACTGAGGATGGAGCGCGATATTTTAAAAAAGACCACGGCGTACTTTGCTCGGGAGTCGCTGTGAAGTACGCCTGGATAGCCGGGCACAAAGCGCGCGGGCCCATCACGCTGACCTTTGACAATGGCAAGGAGTTTGCTGATCACGTCTTTTTTGGCAACTGCCTTGACGCTGATGTGTTCTTTGCTCATCCGTATCACTCGTGGGAGCGGGGCACCAACGAGAACACCAACGGATTGTTGCGCCAGTTCTTTCCCAAGGCCATGAGCTTTACCAATCTGACGGGCATCGATGTAGATGATGCAGCTTACAAGCTTAACCACAGACCTCGAAAGTGCTTGGGCTACCGTACCCCCAATGAGGTGTTCTTTGACCTGCCAACAAGATCATTAAACTAACCCCTGTTGCACTTCGTGCTGGAATCCAAGTATTAAATAAGCCTTTATCCCAATAAATACGTGCACACACAGCTACTCTTTCAATAGCAAATTATTCACGACCTGCGGACTCCGCAGATAACCAAACCGAGTCTGCAAATCTTTAGCCAGCACCTCCTGCGGCACCCACAACCCCCGCTCAATCGCATCCGCAGCTTGCAGCATGTCCTGGGTATGCACCAGGCCAAAGCCGAGGGCGGTTTCCAGGTAGACGCGGCCATGCTCGTCGATGATGCAGCGCTGGGTGATAGCGGCTTGGCCGGTGTGGGCGGTGACGTCAAAGTCCGGCTCGCCGCCCACACGCCAAATGTAGGGCGTGGCTTCGAGCTCGACATACACCCGCTGCGGGCCGTTTTGAAAGAACCACTGGCCTTGCGCGTCAGCCGCGTAGTTGCGCTGGATAAAGTCAATCAGTTTGTCGTGTTTGAGGATGGAGCCTTTGCTGGCTGCTTGCCTGCCGGGCTCGGTAGATGCTGCACAAAATGCACCAGCAGTTTGCGCGTTATCGTCCCGCATGTACCAGTTGCCACGCGCATCCAGACCTAGCCAGCCGTAGCAGTCGGGCACGTTGGGCCATTTGACGATGGCGGCTTTAACAATGTCGTCCATGTTTCAAAACTCCTGATTTAAAGATGCGCCGCTAAAAAGCTTGTGACGGCCTCAGGCATGACCCGTACATGCCCCGGAAAGGGTCTTGAGGGAAAGCCAACATGCCCGCCCTGGCCTGGCTGCCACAACGTCACGCTGGGGCTGACGCTTGCACTTTGCGGCAGGCTCCAGGCGGGAATGAACGGGTCATTCAGCGCATTGAGCGCCAGTGCAGGCACGGCAATGCTGTCCATATGCGGTTTGGCAGAGGCGCGCAACCAATAATCATCGGCGTTTTTAAAGCCGTGCAGTGGTGCGGTGAACACGTCGTCAAACGCATGCAAATCGCGTGCGGCCAGCAGCGCATCACGGCTGAACAGGCCGGGGTACTGGTCGAGTTTTTGCAGCGCTCTGGGCACCATGCTGTTTAAAAACATGCGGGTGTAAACCAGCCGGTTAAAGCCGCGGCCAATGGCCCAGCCGCTGGCCGTCAAGTCAAGCGGGGAACAAACCGAAGCAACGCCAGCAACCACAGCGCTTGCACTTGCGCCCATCTCGCCCGCCCAGCGCATCAGCGCATTGCCGCCCAATGATATGCCGACGGCCATGACGGGACCGCTGTGCTGGTTTTTAAATCGGCGAAGTAGCCAGTCAATCTCTTCAAAATCGCCCGAATGGTAGGCGCGTGGTGCCAGGTTCAATTCACCCGAGCAGCCCCTGAAATGCGGTATGGCGCAGGCCCAGCCACGCGCTTTGGCGGCATCGGTCAAGGCCTCGGCGTAATGGCTGCCAGATGAGCCTTCCAGGCCATGAAAAACCACAAGCAAGGGTGAATTGGGTTGACTGACGTGGTCTGAAAAATCAACATCGACAAAATCATTGTCAGGCGTGACCCAACGCTCGCGCCTGTATGAAGGTGCATCTCCCAGATAGCGCTCAGCCCGCAGTGCCGCCCAGATAGTTTGCAGGTTGCCGCCGGGCAGCCAACAGGGCGCGCTGTACTTCATCTGGCCAAGCGAATCAGTGCAAGACTTGCGGGCTGTCATTGACCTCTAACATCTCAAGCGGTGTACCCGGGCTGGCGTGATGGGCCACCATGCGCCAGCCAAGTGGTGTTCTTTGGTACACATTGGTGGCGATCACATAGGCATGGCGCGGGCCTTCGTCGGTCAGTACTTCGATGCGCTCCAGCACACTGTGCACACTGGCGCCGAGTGAGTCGACACGATGCACCTTTTCAGCCCGGGCCTGAATGCTGCCATTGGTAAACATCATGTCAAACGCCGCCCGAATCGCGCCCGCACCCAGCAACCGTGCGCCACCGGGGTGGACGCACACAATGTCGTCTTCATCAGCCCAGCAAGCCATCAGCTTGTCAATGTCGCCGTGCTGTAGCGCTTCGTAAAAAGCGGCCTCAAGATCATCGGCGTTGATGCTGTCAGAGGGCGGGGTTTTGGGTTTGCGCATGGCATCTACAGAGTTGGGGTTTGATCAATGTCACTCGAATTCGCTAGTTCTATTCGCTAATCTGATGACCTATTAGGCCACGACTGTTTGGAAGCCGCCAAACCGTGTGGCCAGCGTAGGTGATGGCACGTGGTTTGGCTGGCTTCATTGGGAGCGCCGCCCGCGTCTTTTTCAAGCTGCTGCACCATGCGGGTGATGCGGTCAGCCATGCTTTCATTGCTGAGCTTTTCACGCAGGCGCTCGACCATCAGCGGAAATGAAAACGGCGTAGGCCGCGCTACCGCTTTGATGACCAGTTGCTGGGCTCCCATGCGCGTCAAGCTATCCTGCAAACGGGTGATGTCCAGCTCTTCAGCCAGCAGTTCAGTGCGGGCTTGAGCCAACAGCAAATTGTCGGGGTCGTATTTGCGAAAGACTTCATAAAACAGACTGGACGAGGCCATGCTGGCGTCGCTGACGATGGTGCCAATGTTCATGCGGTGGCGGCGTGCCAGTTGCGCATTCGGGACGCGCCAAATGCCTGCTGTGTCAGAGCCGGCACGCTGGTGGTCCGGGTAGGCAGAGAGTGACGCACCACCTTGGCTGACGAACGCCAGACACCAGGCCCAGGCGTCATCACTCAAATCGGCATAAGCTGCTGTACTGCGCACTTCTTGCAGCAAGGCATCAGGTGAAAAACCGCCGCCCAACGCCACTGTGACCAAGTGCTGCACCAGCACATCGAGGGGTTGCTGGGGGGGGGCGAACGGGCTTCAATCTGCCCGCTGGCCACGGCGCCGCGTGCGGCAGCGGCCTCAATGATTTCCAGGCTGTGGGTGGGTACCAGGGTGATGCGCGATGGCCTGCCCGGCGCATGACCGGATCGCCCGGCGCGTTGCAACAGGCGCGCCACGCCTTTGGGCGAGCCGATTTGCAGTACCCGTTCAACCGGCAAGCAGTCAACCCCCAAATCAAGGCTGAATGTACACACCACAGCCCGCAGCTCTCCGCTTTTTAAACCGGCTTCTACCCATTCGCGTACACCCCGGTCTAGCGAGCCGTGGTGCAGCGCCATCAGCCCTGCCCAGTCAGGTAGAACTGGCGGCGATCTCGCCAATGACTTGCGGCAACATGGTCAATCCCAAATGCTGTTCACTTAAACCCAAAACCGTTCGGGCTGAGCTTGTCGAAGCCTGGCGCTATGCTGGTAACCCTTCGACAAGCTCAGGGCGAACGGTCTTAAATGAACAGCCCAAGGGAAGCGCTGCGCTACATTGGACAGCAGCGTGTCGATGATGAATTTGGGCACTGCGCCTTGGGCCAGCGTGCCGTCGTAGCGGCCCAACAGCGTGTACATGGCCGCTTGTAGATTGCCCAGCGTGGCAGACATGCCCCAAATCACGAGAGCTGGGTTGAAAGTCTTTAGCCGGGCCAAGGCCAGTTGCGTTTGCACCCCGCGTTTGTTGCCCATCAGCTCGTGCCATTCATCGACCACCACGGCCTGCACGCTGCCCAGCGCGTCCGCAGCATCGGCGCGCGACAGCAACACCGACAGGCTTTCAGGCGTGGTGACCAGCACGGCGGGCAAGCGGGTGTTTTGGGCGCTGCGTTCAGCACTTGGCGTGTCGCCGCTGCGGCTACCCACCGTCCACAACGCAAAATCACCGCTGGCGCGCAGCGCATCCAGCGGCGTTTGCAGCGCCCGCTGTGTGTCAGCGGCCAGCGCCCGCATGGGGGTGATCCACAACACCGTCAAAGGCGCGCCAACAGCCTTTTTATTCGTCACTTTACTTACTATACTTTTAGGAGCTGCTTGCGCACGATTTAATTGGGCTAAAGCCATAAAACGCTGCAAACACCGAGCCACACAGCATAAGTCTTGCCAGAACCCGTCGTTGCGTGCAGCAGGCCAGACTCGCCCCGCTCAACGGCCTTCCACACGTCTTTCTGAAACTTAAAGGCTTTCCAGTTGCGCGCAGCAAGCCATTCTTCAATGGCTGATTTGACAGAAGCCGTATTTACTGCGGGGGAAACTTGGACATGCGCCGCTATGTTATTGCACATCCATGGCAACGCCTTGCACCGCGCTGTATTTGACTTAAGCGCAGGGGTGATCAGATCAATACGAGATGCTGACGTTATTTGCTCGGCACATATCTGCAGCTTGCTTGAATGCCCGCGTGATCAGGCTGGTAGTCACCGTTGCAAAATATCGTGCGCCCATGGCGGCGTATTTGGTTTGGTCTTCAGCAGACAAGGCAATCGTGCCACCGCAATTACCCGCCTTGGCAATGGCCCTGAGTGCTTGTTCAATAGCAGCGGCAACGGTGGGTTCGGCCCAGTTGCTCTCAAACCCCATTGAGTAAGCCAAGTCATTTGGCCCTACGAAAACAGCGTCGACACCGTCTACAGATGCAATTTCGCCAGCGTTGGCAACTGCCTCCGGGGTTTCAATCATCACGATGAGCGCAATGCCGACATTGCTGCGCTGGGTGTGTGCCGCGCCGCCAAAAGCGCCGTAACCTGCCGCACGTGAGCTGAAAGCGCAGCCGCGCTTGCCGCCAGTTTGGCCAGCACCCGGATAACGAACCTGTGCAACCAGCTCGCGTGCCTGTGCCGCTGTGTTGACCATGGGTATTTGCACCGCGTTGGCGCCCATGTCAAGCACGCGCGATATGTCTTGCGGCAGGCAGCGAACCACGGGAACAATACCGCTTGCGCGTGCAGCGCGCAGCATGTTCTCTGTGGTTTCCAGTCCTGCGCTGCCGTGCTCGTTGTCGATGATGACAAAGTCAAAGCCTGCATAAGCACACATTTCAATGATGCCGGGGCACGGCAATGCGTTAAACACACCGCTGAGCAATTGCTTGCTGCGCAGCATGGCAGGCAGGCGTGTGTCCAGAGGCATCTGAAAGCGGGGCTCTGTGGTCATGACGGTTGCCTTAATCAATGGTCAGGTTGTTGTCTTTGATCAAGTTGGCGAACTTGACGGTTTCGTCCTGGATGAACTTGCGAAACGCATCAGGTGCCATCGGTTTGGGCGTAAAGCCTTGCGCCGCTAATTTGGCCTTGACCTCTTGCGTGTCAAGAATGGCGACAACCTCTTTGTTCAGCCCGGCAATCACAGCCGCTGGCGTGCCACTTGGTGCCAGCAAACCTAGCCATGTGACTGCCTCAAAACCTGGTGCGCCAGACTCAGCTACCGTCGGCAAATCAGCTTGCAGGGACGAGCGTGTCAGGCTGGTCACCGCGAGCGCTTTGGCCTGGCCGTTTTTGGCAAACGCCAGTGCTGTCGTCATGTTGTCAAACTGCATGTCGATCTGACTGCCTGCCAGGTCGGTCAGGGACTGACTGCTGCCCTTGTACGGCACATGCACTGCTTTGCCGCCTATGCGGTTAAGCAGCAAAAGTGCGGTTAAGTGCTGCGATGTGCCTATACCGCTGGTGCCGTATGACAAAGCATCAGGTTTGGCTTTGATGGCCGCTATCAACTCTGGCATGGTGCGGGCCCCAGATTTGTTGCTGGCCAGCAAGACCAGCGGCGTGCTGGCCAACTGCGTGACGGGCGCAAAGTCTTTGTCAACGTTATAGGCGATTTTTTTCATCAGGCTGGGGTTGACGGCGAGCGCTGTTTGCGTGCCTAGCAAGAGTGTGTAGCCGTCTGGCTTGGCGCGCGCAACAAACTCGGTGCCAATACCGCCGCCTGCACCCGCTTTGTTATCAACCACCACGGCTGTTGACCAGCGCTTGCCCAGCTCATCAGCCATCAGTCGTGCAATGATGTCGGTAGCCCCGCCCGGCGCAAACGGCACAACAATAACCACCCGGCCTGCTTGCGGATAGTTGCCAGCAGCGATGGCAGGCGCTGGCGCTTGAGCAAATGTGCTTGCTGTGCCAGCTACGGAAACAATAGCGATTGTGGTCGTGACTTTGGCTAATTTTTTAAAGAATTTAAAAGGGTTGTACATATTAATAACTCCTGTTTATTCAGCTTGAATGCCCGCGTCTTTGATGACTTTTGCCCACTTGTTGACTTCAGACAATTGGAAGTCCGCAAACGCGGCTGATCCGCGCCCGTCAGGCTCAACGCCCATGTTACGCAGCTTGGCCTGCACATCAGGCAGCGCGATGATGGTGGCCAGCTCTTTGCTCAGCCTGTCCACAACCGGTTTAGGTGTGCCGGCAGGTGCAAAAACGCCTTGCCATGACTGCATCTCAAAATTGGGTACGCCCGCTTCGGCCAGGGTCGGCGTGCCCGGCAAACTGGCGAGCTGATTTTTTGACGTCACGCCAAGAACTTTGACGCGCTTGCCGTCGATCATCGGTTTTGCGGCAGCAATGGTTTCAAACACCATGTCGATCTGGCCGCCAACCAGGTCCACCATAGCTTGGGAGCCGCCCTTGTAAATAATCTGCCGCATACGCGTGCCCGTGATGCCCTGAAACAACTGACCTGACAAATGCTGCGATGTGCCTGCACCAGCTGTGCCATAAGTCAGACTGTCGGGCTTGGCTTTGAGCTCATTGATGATTTGCTGCGCCGAATTAAATCGGCTGTCGCTGGGTACCACCAGCACATTGCTGACCATGCCCACCAAGCTGACTGGCGCAAAGTCTTTGACAGGTTCATAGCCCAGGTTTTTTGTAAAAAACGGGTTGACTGCATGCGTTGTGATGGTGCCGCCCATGAGCGTATAACCGTCGGGCGCAGCACGCGCCACCGCCTGTGTGCCCACAATTCCCGAAACGCCGGGCTTGTTTTCAATCACCACCGGCTGGCCTAGTCGGTCGCCAAGATGTTGCGCCATGAGGCGCGCAACGCCATCAGACACGCCACCCGGCGAAAAAGGAACCACATACTTCAATGGCTTGGTTGGCCAGGCCTGTGCATGCGCCGGCGGCATGGCTGCCAGAACTGCCGCTGACGCGGCGGCAACCCCACACATGCGGTTTAAAAAAATTCGTTTGCTTATTTGCATTAACAGTCTCCAGTTGATCGAAAAGTTAACTCAATATCTAAACCAATATCTATTGCTCCGGCCCGATGATGTATTGAGTTTCCGTTCGGGCTGAGCCTGTCGAAGCCTGGCTAGCACAGGGGAAACCCTTCGACCAAGCTCAGGGCGAACGGATA
>JAYVPR010000189.1:0-7708 GCA_043757245.1 Polaromonas sp.
TTTCCAGCGCAATGGCTTTGCTGTCAGCCAGTCGCAGCGCGGCTTCAAAGCTTTCGGCCAGGCGCTGGGTTTGGTCAGCGCGTGACTTGAGGCGGTCAACCACCACATCAATAGTGTGCTTCTCGGTTTTTTTGAGTTTGGGCAGTTCATCAAACTCGTAAGCCGCGCCATCGACCCGAAAACGCACATAGCCCTGAGCCTGCATTTCAGCGAATAGCTCGACGAACTCGCCTTTTTTTTCACGCGCAACAGGCGCCAGAATCATCAGCTTGGTGTCTTCAGGCAAAGCCAGAACACTGTCCACCATTTCGCTCACGCTTTGCGCTTGCAGCGGCAAGTCATGCTCGGGGCAAAACGGCGTGCCTGCGCGCGCAAACAACAAGCGCAAATAATCATGAATCTCTGTTACTGTGCCAACGGTTGAACGCGGGTTGTGCGAGGTGGCTTTTTGCTCAATCGAAATCGCGGGCGACAAGCCCTCGATCATGTCCACATCGGGCTTGTCCATCAGTTGCAAAAACTGCCGTGCGTAGGTGCTCAGACTTTCAACGTAACGGCGCTGACCCTCGGCATACAGCGTGTCAAATGCCAGAGACGACTTGCCTGAACCGCTCAAACCCGTGATGACAACGAGCTGGTTGCGCGGAATGTCCAGATCGATGTTTTTCAGGTTGTGCGTGCGCGCCCCGCGAATGCTGATGCGCTGCTGAGCCAACAGGCTGGCCAGATACTTGCTGTCGTTGGGAGAGTTCAAGGCAGAGCCAGGTTAGGACAACCCTCCATCATAGACCCAAGCTGTGTTTCTGGCAGCGAGTTGGAGCTGCGCAAAATAGACGGCCACGCCATGGCGACAGTTCATAAAGTTATCACCGTCGGCAACCTGGGTCACGGGCTGAACACCGTCGCCGTCGAGGCCTGGCAGGCCGAACGCCTCAGCGCGGGGTCGGTTTGGCCGTGAACGCAAGGCTTTGGCCTGGACCCGCTCTCACCACCCAATAGTTTGCATCGTGTGCCGCCACGGTAGCGTTGCCAGAAACGACACGGGGTGCGTTGACGTATTTAGATTTCGGAAGTCGCCAGGTCATTTCATTCAGGCTCGAAGGATGTGATGCGTCGAAACGAGTGCCACCGCTCGCATCCGTCATTTGACTCCACTTCACCTCCAGTCGCGTGGTCATGAAATCAGCGAGTCGCTCCATGGTGTACCAATTCAGTTTTCCGCCGCTCTGCTGCACTCGGGCGTACTGGAGCATGCCCAATAGCACATCGCTCCACTCATAAGCACCCGGAGGATGTGCGTACACCAGGCGGCTCGTGTTTTGCGCGATGTTGAAGTCGATCAAGTCGCGGTACCACTGGCTGATTTCTTCCTTGGGTATGTTGTAGCGTTGCCACTCCTCAAACGTCGCATAAGTTCCTGACGGGGTCACGGGAAACACCCACATTTTTGGATTCAGCAGCTTTCCATCCCGGTAGTGCCGCGTTGCACCCAGGCCGGTATGCCCGGCAAAGTAAGCCGCCACCACGCCACGTTCTTCCAGCCAATTCATGGCCCAGGGGGGGTTGTTTCCGAGCGGCGCCGAATAGCTGCGCGATGCACGGCCAATCGCGCCGTCTACCGCCTGACGATTCAACACATAGCATTGTTCGAAATTATCGACCTGCGTGACGCGGTTGACGCAGGCCCCCCCAGAGGAGGCAAACTGGTTCGTGTCGGTGATATTGAAAGCAGCGTAGTCGTGGATCCATCCGCCATGAGATCCCACGGAATGGCCAAATTTGTCGAATGTTTTCAGGATTTCTTGAGCTGTGGCATTGGCGGGCAAGTTCCAGCCCCGCCCGTCGCCCACGCTGATCGTGTCAGGCCCCGCCGTCATTTCTATAGAAAATAGCGCTGTCGGGTCATTGAAGACATTCATGGCCATCAACTCTTGAGTCGATTTCTGCGCATGCAAATAATCCAGATGCCAATCAAAGGTGAGACCGGCAACGCCATTCGGCATGGCCGACAAATGCGGCATATTGAGGACGTTACGCGTGAAATAGTGGAGAAAACCGTGCATCATCAGCGCGTCCGTGCGCCCCTTGAGATAAGTCAGCGGCAAATTCACAAACAACACCTTGCCCAAACCCACCGGGTTCACCCCGGCCACCAAACCGAACTGCGGTGAGTCGGCCAACGCGATCTGCTTCGGGTTGGCCGGCCAGCCGAAAGCACCTTTTGTAACGTAAGTCGGGTAAATTAAATTGCCGAGCAAGTAGCCGTTGTAGGCATGCAAGGACTGGTAAACCGCAGCGGCGGTACCGTCAGACGCCGTGGCGGTCGAACGACTCTGCCCAGTAGCGACCTGCGTGACCCCTTTCACTGATGACAGCCTGGAGGCATTTCCAAAATAAACAGCGGTCGCCGTCGACGCTCCTGAAGTCTCTGTAGACAGATTGATGGCGTGCGATGTGACATCCTCAATCTGCTGGGGATCAAACCCTTCGGTTCCACCAGGATCTTGAGGGCTGACGGGCAGGTAAAGCGCCGACTCGCTGGACACCTTGCCGCTGCTGGGGATATTGGATGCGGTATTGGTATCCAGTCGGGGGGCAAAGCCGGACGCGGACTTTAGTACCCGCGCGTCGTAGGGCATTGATTTACCCGGTGGCACAAGCAGCTCGCGCATGGTGCTCTTCATGGCCCTGACCGGGCCCAGACCGGTTGTTTTGGCGCGTAGCGCGTCGTACAACACGTAGTCGACACCCGCCAAAGCACTCAGCCGGGACTTCGGAACAGTGTAAAAAGAAATGCCGTTTTTCTGCGTTAGGGCACCGAAATCATAGACCAGCATCGTGCTGCCCCCCTTTTTTGTGTACGAGGTGATGGCGGCGATGAGTTCGTCGGTGGCGTGCGTGTGCAGGCTGTCCGGGAGGATGAGTCCGGCAAATTCACTCGCAGTCCGGCCCAATTTCAGAAACTGCCCGTCCGTCATGGGTTTTAGACGCACGCCTTCCTCTGAGGCCGCGTCCAACCAGGCGGAGATTTGGGGATCAGCCATGTTCTGGTTGTCTGGTACGAGCAACAGCACCATCCCTGGGTCAGGTCGGCCTATCGCCGCAGATGTCGCGAGCTGCCCCCCGTAGAAGCCACTTAGCAGTATGAACAGCGCGACTGCTACCGCTCGGCGCGTTCGCGAGTTGAAGGAGGGTGAGTCGACATCCGCCTGGCTTTTTTGGGATGCCGACACGCGCAAGCTCGCTTCACCCCCCGCAACTCGGCCCATCATTTGTCGATGCCCAAGCTTGGCGCTAGCGATGACAAAGGCACCAAACGCTGCGAGATTCACTACATTGGTCGAGTTTCGCATGCGTGCAAATTCTTTTGTAAAAAATAGTATCCAAGACTAAAGCCGCCTTCGCGAAAGGGCAAGTCAGCATTCGGCCATACAGCGTGTAGGACAAATTTATGGGCACCGCCGCACCGCTGGAGCCAGCAAGTTACGGCACAATCAATGGTCTGACCCGTTCAAGGTCGCTCATTTTTCTTACCTTTTCATCGCAAAAAGAGAAACACCATGGCCTCAGTCAATAAAGTCATCATCGTCGGCAACCTGGGCAAAGACCCGGAAATGCGCAGTTTCCCGAACGGTGACCAGATCGCCAACGTCACCATTGCCACCACCGACCGCTGGAAAGACAAGACAAGCGGCGAAATGAAAGAAGCCACCGAGTGGCATCGCGTCAACTTCAATGGCCGGCTGGCTGAAATCGTTGGCCAATATTTAAAAAAGGGCTCGCAGGTCTATGTCGAGGGCAGTCTGCGCACGCGCAAATGGACAGACAAAGATGGCGTGGAAAAATACACCACTGAGATCCGTGCTGACCAAATGCAAATGTTGGGTAGCCGCCAGGGCATGGGTGGCGGCTCTTCCGACAGTGATGAGGGTGGCTACAGCGCACCTAGAGCACCCGCAACACGCCCTGCCCCGGTGGCCAAAGCCGCCCCGGCCAAAGCCGCCAGTGGTTTTGACGACATGGATGACGACATTCCGTTTTAACCGAGATTGTCCATTAGGACGCAGGTGTATGGCAAGGCGAGTTGCGAGTCAGTTTGGTCACTGGTGAGTGATCCTATTAGCCCCGCTATCGGTGACGAAGCAGAGGCCGAAATGGTCGCAATAGGGCCGCCAGACACTGCGTAGGCTCGAAGAGCCGCCTAATGGACAATCTCGGTTGATCCGGCTGGAGGGTGCTGACCAGCTAAAAACCCGCGTTGTCTGGGGGGTTTTGTTTTTGACTTTTAGGCCAAGCACAGCATATGCTTTTTTCTTATAAACCTTGACCGTGGAACAGTTGGTCAAAGTCGGCGTTTCAAGCATTTATAAACAGGCCCATTGACAGGCCCGTCACATCACCAACCATGAAGAAATACAACGCGCTTTTCAACGCCTGCCTGCTGGCCTTCACGGCCACGCTTTGCTCACCCGCTTCAGCTGACGGCATTGAGCCACTGACTGATATTTTGAACCGGCCGGGCAGTGCCGGGGTTGGGCTTGCCATACGCGCCAGCACGTCGCCTTATTTGGGCGCGGGTACGCGCTATGACTTGTTGCCACTGTATTTATATGAAGGCGAGCGGCTTTTTTTGCATGCCAACCGGGTGGGCATCAAACTGTTCAATGACGGCGATCGCAGCGCGGGCCAGCGCTTGGACGTTTTTATCGAACAGCGGTTTGAAGGCTTTCCGGCAGAAAACCTGCCCGCCAGTCTGGCAGGCATGGCCAGCCGCGATTCAGGCATTGACTTGGGGCTAGCCTTGCGCCTGCGCCAAAGTTGGGGTACGTTGCGCGCCGAGCTGGTGCGTAATGTAGGCGGCGCATCACATGGCTACGAGGCAAGACTGGGCTACGGCTATGAATGGCGCTCTGGGCCGTGGTCATTGCGGCCTGATGTGTCGGTGTCGTGGCGTGACGCCAAGCTCAATAACTATTACTACGGTGTGGGGGCAAACGAAGCCATTCCCGGCCGCGCCGCTTACGCCCCCGGCTCTGGCACGCAGACGCAACTGGGTCTGTATGGTTCTTACGATGTGTCCGAGCGGTGGCGACTGCTGGCAGGCGTGTCAGCCACCATGCTCGGCACCTCGGTGAAGAACAGTCCTATCGTTGAAAAGCGCGTGTTGCCCGCCTTGTACATCGGCGCAGCCTATGACTTTGGCAGCCACAAACGCCAATGGGACGAACCCAGCTCACCAACCTACGTCAAACTACTGTACGGCAAAGCGACTGAAGACGGTTGCCATCTGGCCCGAATCATCACCGCGCACTGCCTGTCTACGGCCAAAGTCAACGCCACCAGCATCAGCGGCATACACATTGGCAAGCCCTTCATTGAAAAACTCAACAGCTGGCCGCTGGATTTTGCCGGCTATGTGGGCCTGACGCACCATAACGAGCACGGCTTGCAAGCCAACGGCCTGCAAATGGATCTCTACATGAAAGCCATTTATTACGGCTTTCCCTGGAGCGAGCGCGTCAAAACCCGGCTCGGCCTGGGCATCGGCCTGTCGGCTGCGCAACGTGTGCCGTACACCGAAGTCACCAGCCAAAACGGCAAAACCACCTCGCGCCTGTTGCAGTACCTCGATCCAACCATTGACATCAGCGTGGGCGATTTGATCGGGGTGCGGTCACTGAAAGAAACTTATCTCGGCTTCGGCGTGTCGCACCGCTCAGGTATTTTTGGCGCATCGCGCCTGCTGGGCAATGTAAGCGGCGGCTCGAACTACATTTATAGCTATATAGAGTCGGCGTTTTAAGGGTCTTACACGCTATTTAATTAGTAGCTAATTACGCCCGTTTTTATTGGGCTAGAGACCTATTTATACCTATTTCTTCGGTCCGCTGAAGTGTTAAGTTCCGTTCGGGCTGAGCCTGTCGAAGCCAGTGCAACCCCAGGGCAGGCTCAGGGCGAACGGTTCATACTTCTCTAGGCCGGATCAATAGAAGATATCGGCCGATAGAAACAGCTTTAAACCAGCTATACCAGCGTGTTTTGCACGTTGCTGCGGGCAATCACCCCGCCGCCCAGACACACCTCGCCGTCGTAAAGTACAGCCGACTGGCCGGGGGTGACGGCCCACTGCGATTCTTCAAAAACCAACTCGCAATGCGCGTCACCAGAGCTGACCAACTGGCAGGGCGCATCTGCCTGGCGATAGCGAGTTTTGGCGGCTAGCGCGCCTGGCGCGGGCGGATTGCCTGAAACCCAGCTGCAGTCTTGCGCAACCAGTTCAGTTGACTGCAGCCAGGGATGGTCATGACCCTGCACCGCCCACAGGGTGTTGCTAGCCATATCTTTGCGGGCGACAAACCAGGGCTCATGCGCGCCCACACCGCGCTGGCCCAAGGCTTGGACTGCCTTCAAATCAGCGCCCCGCGCTTTGACTCCGCCAATACCCAACCCAGAGCGCTGACCCAGCGTGTAAAAACTCAGGCCCACATGCTCGCCCACCACCCGGCCGGTGTCGCTTTTGATCAGCCCCGGCGCTTTGGCAATGTATTGGTTTAAAAAATCACGGAAAGGCCGCTCGCCAATAAAGCATATCCCGGTGGAGTCCTTCTTTTTGGCATTTGGCAGGCCAATTTCATCGGCTATGTGGCGTACTTCGGTCTTTTTCAGCTCGCCCACGGGAAACAGTGTTTTTGACAGTTGCGCCTGGTTCAAGCGGTGCAAAAAATAGCTTTGGTCTTTAGCGGGGTCCAACCCTTTGAGCAGTTCAAAAAGCTGAGTCGATTCATTTTGCCGGATACGGGCGTAGTGCCCAGTGGCGATTTTTTCTGCGCCGAGGCGCATCGCGTGGTCTAAAAAAGCCTTGAACTTGATCTCTGCGTTGCACAAAATGTCAGGGTTGGGGGTGCGCCCGGCTTCATATTCACGCAAAAATTCGGCAAATACGCGGTCTTTGTAGTCAGCGGCAAAGTTGACGTGCTCAATCTCAATGCCCAGCACGTCGGCCACCGCGGCGGCGTCGATAAAGTCCACATTCGAAGAGCAAAACTCGTCGTTGTCATCACCCTCCCAGTTTTTCATGAAAATGCCGATGACTTCATGACCCTGTTTTTTTAGCAAATGCGCAGTTACCGCAGAGTCCACGCCACCGCTCAGGCCGACGACGACTCTTTGTTTGCGATTTGTTGTGCTCGACATGAGGGAATTATCCTGCTTGCTCTACAGAAATATCCGTCGTCACCAACCCCAAAGGAAACCGCTGCCCAGCCAAATAATCCTCCATGCACTTGAGCAACAGCGGGCTACGGTGATGCTCAGTACAGGCTCGAATCTCATCCGCCGTCAACCAAACCGACCGCACAATCCCCTCGTCCAGAGCCTGGCCTGCCACATGCGCACCCAGCTCACCACAGAACGCAAAGCGCAGATAGGTAATGTCTTCTACGCCGCATGGCTCAGCCAGGCTGCTACGTTGAAAGCGCGACATATACACGCCAACCACCTCGGTCGGCGTGAAGTGAAAAGCGGTTTCTTCCAACGTTTCACGTGCGCAGGCTTGCCGCAAACTTTCGGCCGGATCCAGATGGCCCGCCGGATTGTTGAGTTTCAGGCCATCGCGAGTTTCTTCTTCGACCAACAAAAATTTCTGGACGCCATCAAAATCCTGGGCGATGACAGCGGCAACAGTGACGCTGGGTTTAAATCGGGTTTT
>JAYVPR010000190.1:0-7706 GCA_043757245.1 Polaromonas sp.
GGGTGCGAACAGCCGTGGTTCAGCGCCAGTTCCCTGACCGCTTGAAGGTGTCACTGCAAGAACATCAGGCGGTGGCCTATTGGGGGCCAGAAGGTGACACCCGGCTGGTGAATAGCTTTGGTGAAGTGTTTGAGGCAAATCAGGCAGAAGTCGAGTCAGCCGATCTGCCGCAATTAAACGGCCCATCAGGTCAAACGCCGCTTGTGCTTCAGGCGTATCGCCAGTTGTCAGCGCAGTTTGAAAAACTGGATATGCAGCTTGAGCGGCTTGAACTGACCGGGCAGGGCGGCTGGCGTGCGCGACTTGGCAGCGGTGCTGCGCTGGAACTGGGTCATGGTTCGGTCGATGAAATTGAAGGTCGTACGCAGCGTTTTCTCGCGACTTTGAACCAGGTGTCTTCAAAATACGGCAGAGACCTGGAGTCCGCAGATTTGCGCTACGGCAACGGCTATGCGCTCAAACTAAAAGGCGTCACCACATTGAACCCCAGTGACAAAGACGACAAGAAAGTGAAAAGGTAAAGCTGATGGCTAAAGAATACAAAGACCTGGTGGTGGGACTGGACATTGGAACCAGCAAAGTCATGGTGGTGGTCGCCGAGGTTTTGCCTAGCGGTGATCTCAAGCTGGCCGGGCTGGGTATTGCGGCCAGCAACGGTCTAAAGCGCGGCGTGGTGGTCAACATTGACGCAACCGTGCAGAGCATTCAGCAGGCTTTAAAAGAAGCCGAATTGATGGCCGACTGCAAGATTGCACGGGTCTACACCGGCATCACGGGAAGTCACATTCGCGGTATCAATTCCAGCGGCATGGTGGCCGTCAAAGACAAAGAAGTTACCCAGGCCGACGTAGCCCGAGTGATTGAAACTGCCAAAGCTATCAACATATCCAGTGACCAGCGCTTGCTGCTGGTTGAACCTCAGGAGTTTGTGATCGACGGGCAGGACGTGCGCGAGCCGATTGGCATGAGCGGCATCCGGCTGGAGGCCAAGGTACACATCGTCACGGGCGCGCAAAGTGCGGCTGAAAACATCATCAAATGCGTGCGCCGCTGTGGTCTGGAGGTAGACCAGCTGATGCTCAACCCACTGGCATCCAGCCTGGCAGTGTTGACACAAGACGAGCAGGAGCTTGGTGTGGCGTTGGTGGATATTGGCGCTGGCACGACCGATGTGGCGATCTTCACAGGCGGAGCGATTCGCCACACGGCAGTCATTCCGATTGCTGGTGATTTGATCACCAGTGACATTGCCATGGCGCTGCGCACACCCACCAAAGACGCAGAAGACATCAAGGTTGAAAGCGGTTATGCAAAACAATTGTTGGCTGACCCGAACACACAAGTTGAGGTCCCAGGCTTGGGCGATCGTGCGCCCCGCATGCTTAGCAAACAGGCGCTGGCAGGCGTGATCGAGCCACGCGTCGAAGAGATTTTCTCACTGGTTCAACAAGTGATTCGTGAGTCAGGCTACGAAGAAGTGCTGTCGTCCGGGATTGTGATTACCGGTGGCAGTGCCGTCATGCCGGGCATGCTGGAACTCGGCGAAGATATCTTTTTAAAGCCTGTAAGGCGCGGGATTCCGCGCTATTCAAATTCCCTTTACGACATGGTGGCGCAAGCGCGTGCAGCTACCGTTATGGGCCTGCTTGAGGAGGCCAGGTTGGGGCGCATGCGCGGCTACAAGGTCGCGCAAAAAGCCGGCAGCGTACACAACGCATTTGGCCGGGTCAAAGACTGGTTTGTCGGTAACTTCTGATGCAACCCACATGAACCCCCTATGAAACACTACCCCGCTTTCATTCCCACTGCACCGCCACATTCCCGGTCAGGAGGCGCTGATCCGCCTTCATGAAAACCTCAAAACCCCAACAACTTCAAATTTTTTGGCAATTACAACTTAATGAAACAGGAGGCTCCCCATGAGCATCGAAATGATTGAAATTGAAGAGTTCAACCAAGGCACACAAATCAAGGTGATTGGTGTGGGTGGCGGTGGCGGAAACGCGGTCGGCCACATGATCGCATGCGGCGTGCAGGGCGTGGAGTTCATCTGTGCCAATACCGACGCGCAGGCGCTCACCCGTGGCAACGCGCACAAGACGATTCAACTTGGTGGCAGCGGCCTGGGTGCAGGCAGCAAGCCCGATAAAGGCCGCGAAGCGGCCGAACTGGCGGTAGACGACATTCGCAGCGCGATTGACGGCGCGCACATGCTGTTCATCACCGCTGGCATGGGTGGTGGTACCGGTACCGGTGCTGCACCTGTGATTGCTCGCATTGCCAAAGAAATGGGTATTTTGACGGTTGGCGTGGTGACCAAGCCATTTGAGTTTGAAGGTGGCCGCCGCATGACCAATGCTGATCTGGGGCTGGCAGAGCTGGAGGCCAACGTGGATTCACTGATCGTGGTGCTGAATGAAAAACTGCTTGAAGTCTTGGGCGACGACGTCACGCAAGACGAAGCCTTTGCCCATGCCAATGACGTGCTGAAAAACGCAGTAGGCGGCATTGCCGAGATCATCAACGAATACGGCAACGTCAACGTTGACTTTGAGGACGTGCGTACCGTGATGGGTGAGCCGGGTAAAGCCATGATGGGCACCGCTGTGGCCAGTGGGCCAGACCGCGCACGCATTGCTGCTGAACAAGCCGTCGCCTGCCCATTGCTTGAAGGTATTGATTTGTCGGGCGCCAAAGGCGTTCTGGTGTTGGTCACAGCAGCTAAAGGCTCGCTCAAACTGAGCGAATCCAAGCTGGCAATGAACACCATCCGCGCCTATGCGTCAGCTGACGCGCATGTCATTTATGGTGCGGCTTATGACGACAAATTGGGCGAAGACATCCGCGTGACCGTGGTTGCAACGGGTCTTAGTCGGCAGGGGGTGCGCCGCCACGCTCCGCCGCTGCAGGTGCTGCGCACGGGTACCGATAACGTGCCTTTCCATGTGCCAACGCTTAATTCGGTTGCAGGGATGGGCGGCAATATGGGAGGCGTGGGGCATCCGTCAATGGGTTCCAGCCAGCCGGACTACGGCAGCATGGCTGTGCCAAGTGTGTGGCGTACCAACCGCACGCAGGCGGCTGCCAAGGTAGATGCGCTGGCATCGGGCGGTATGGATGATTTTGAAATCCCCGCGTTTTTGCGCAAGCAGGCAGATTGATATTTTGCTTGCGCTCTCTGCCAGTGGCAGAGAGCGCGTAAAAACACCGGGCATTCAAGAAAATTTAAAATACCAACATGCTTGCCCAAAGAACCCTCAAATCCCTCACCAAAGCCGTAGGCGTTGGTCTGCACAGTGGTCAGCGGGTCGAATTGACCTTGCGGCCAGCGGCACCCGATACGGGCATTGTGTTTCGCCGGGTGGATTTGCCGCAGCCGGTGGACATCGCTATTTCAGCATTGGCTGTCACAGACACGCGCCTCGCGTCGACCATATCCAACGGCAGCGCCAAGGTTTTCACCGTGGAGCACCTGATGTCCGCCTGTGCTGGCCTGGGGCTAGACAATCTGTACATCGACATCACGGCTGAAGAAGTGCCGATTCTGGATGGCTCTGCCTCCTCGTTTGTGTTTTTGCTGCAATCAGCAGGCATTGCGTTGCAAAATGCGCCGAAGCGTTTTGTACGGGTGCTTAAAACTGTTGAAGTCCGCGAAGGTGAGGGCGCTGCCGTCAAATGGGCACGTCTATCCCCGCATGACGGCTACAAATTGAGCTTTGAAATAGACTTTGATCACCCAGCGGTTGATTCGACGGGCCAGCGGGTGGAGTTTGACATGAGCACAGGCTCGTACACACGCGACATTGCCAGAGCCAGAACCTTCGGCTTTACCAAAGACGTTGAAATGATGCGTGCCAACGGCCTGGCGCTTGGTGGTGGGCTCGACAACGCCATCGTGATGGACGACTACAAGGTACTCAACAGTGACGGCCTGCGCTACAACGACGAGTTTGTAAAGCACAAAATCCTCGATGCGATGGGCGACTTGCACTTGCTGGGAAAACCCTTGCTGGCGGCCTACAGCGCATTTCGTTCTGGCCACGCGCTGAACAACAAGCTGTTACGTGAATTGCTGGCACACAAGGATGCTTACGAGGTCGTCACGTTTGAAGATGAAAAACTTGCGCCTAAAGGTTTTGCAACCCTCGCACCTGCCTGGTAAATGACACCCATGCTTATTTTTCGCTGGCTCATTTTGTTGCTGCTTCTTGGCGTTGTGGTGTCCTTTATTTTTTATGCGGGCACAGGGCAAGTGCGCTACAAACGCTATGGTCTGATCACACTCAAATGGACATTGATCGCCGGTCTAGGGTTTTTTGTCGTGCTCATTCTGGAGCGAATTGGTTAAGGTTTTTTAAGCGCCGCAGCTATCATGGCGCGCGCGCGCCCCGCATGTGCATGCGTGATGGCCAAGCCCAGTGCATCTGCCGCATCCTTGCCCGGCAACGCAGGCAACTTCAGCAATCGCATCACCATTTGCTGCACCTCTGCCTTGCCAGCTTTGCCGTAACCGGCCACGGCTTGCTTGAGCTGTAATGCGGTGTACTCAGCCACTGGCAAATCTAGCGACACCAGCGCCGTGATGCATGCGCCGCGCGCCTGGCCCAGCAGCAGAGTGGACTGCGGGTTGACATTGACAAACACAATCTCGACCGACGAGCAATCCGGCTGGTAGCGTTCGGCCACTTCACGCACGCCGACAAACAAAACCTTGAGGCGGCCCGGCAAATCTTTTTTATCCAGATGCGCGGTCTTGATCGTGCCGCTGGCCACGTAGGTCAAGTTTTGACCGTCCACATCCACCACACCAAAGCCCGTGATTTGCAGACCCGGGTCAATACCAAGAATACGCATAAATTTATACGCTATTAATTTAGTAGCTATTAATTCCGGAGCACATGGTGACCGTATTTAATGAGCTACAGGTCAATTTTGTACTTGAATCCAAGGTGTCAATGTCGGCAGCCATGCTTGTCGCGACAGGTACAAAGCGGCCCTGGGCGGTTTGTTGAAAAATCATGGCAACTCCACAGCGCCCATGCGGGCGGCAATGGTGCTGGCGCGGGACGACAAATAGCCTGAGTTAGGCCGGGTTTCAAAATACTTGGGGCGCGGCAGCATCACCGCCAGGCGTGCGGCCTCAAAAGCGCTTAATTTTGAGGCGCTTTTTCGGTAGTAGTACTGCGACGCGGCCTCTGCACCGAACACCCCTTCACCCCATTCGACACTGTTCAGGTAAATCTCCAGAATGCGTTCTTTGTTTAACAGCCGCTCCAACAGTAGCGTTAAAACCAGCTCTTGCCCCTTGCGCAGCAGCGTACGTTCACCCGACAGGAAAAGATTTTTTGCAAGTTGCTGCGTGATGGTTGAGCCGCCCACGATTTTTGGTGGTTTGACGGGCTTGGCGGGGGTTTTGGTATTCGGATTTTTGTTTCCCAACTGCTGCACACGCTGCTCGGCCTTGGCATTCTTATCCCAGGCTTTCTCAAGCGCCTCAATGTCGACACCCTCATGTTCGATAAAACTGGCATCCTCAGAGGCAATCACCGCACGCTTGAGGTTGTCAGAGATGTCGCTGTAGGCGACCCACTGCTGACGCCATTTCAACCTGCCTGTCGTGGTTACCACGCTGTAAACGGCAGAGCGCTCAAACGCGGTGGATTCAGGGTCAACCACTGCCATCATCGCAATCCGTCCAACAAAGTAAAGCTGCCATGACAAGCCCGCCAAAAGCATCAGCAGAACCAAACGAAAAAAAGCTTTCACGGGCGATCTTCAGCGATTGGTCAGTATGGTTTCAAGCGTTTCATCGCGCGTGAACTTGAAGCGCGACACCACCACAATCTGGTCGGCTTTGCGCCGCATCGCATCGGTAAACTTGCCAAACGGCCCCGTGCCTTTAACGATAGCTTGCGCACGCCTGTCCAGCGTCAGGTTGCCCGATGTTTCGACGACCTCGGTAGCCAGAATGCTGCCATCAAAATTCACTGTCACGAGCATGGTCAATTCACCATACAGCTTTTTGCCGGCCAGCTCGGGGAAGTTACTGGTGCCCTTGACTTCAATCTTGCGGCGCAGGCTGTCGTAGTAAATGGCGTACACCTCCTCGCGTGTGGCGGGGCTGATATAGCGCTTTTTAGGTCGGGCGTTTTCTTCGTTGATCCGTTTTTCAATTTCTGCCAGAATTTTAATCAGCTGCTTGCGTTTTTCTTCACGCTCGGCTTGCACCGGGCTGTTGGTGGGTAGCTTGGGGTCGGGCGGTGGCATCGTGGCCAGCACCTTTTTGATTTGCGCCAGCAATTGGGTTTGCTGCTCTTGCATGGCATCGACTTTTTTCTGCGCGTCTTCGGCGGCGTCGCCCAAGTCGGTCAGCGCCGATGGCGGCAGGGGCGACGTGGCACGGCCTTTTTCAAGCTGCCCGCCACCGGCCAGGGACGCTTGCGCAATCGCTTTGGCAAACTCCGGCTTTTCATTCGACTTGGCGTTGACCAAAATCACTTCCAGCGGCGTGTCTTTGAAGACCCGGTTAAAGTTTTGCGGGTCAACAAAGCGGGTCGTCAACACCACTGCATGCAGCAAGGCAGAAACGCCCAAGGCTATTTGCAAAGTGCGATAAGTTTTCACGGATGAATTAACTTGGTTTTCTTCTCCCTCCCCTTTCGGGGGAGGGTGGGGTGGGGGCAAGTTCAGAGCAATTGTCCGCATCGCGCGTGCCCCCATCCCAGCCTTCCCCCGGAAGGGGAAGGAGCAAGATGGTTTGCGTCGTTTTGCTCACAGCCAAATTATCGCGGCTAAAGCATCCCTTAGCTGCCTGCCACTGGCTCTTCAGCCCCTTCATTGACATCAACAGCAATTGCTATTGGGCCAGCGGCTACCTCATCATCGTCTGCATCTTCGGCATCGGCTTCTTCTCCAGGCTGGCTCATCACCACATCCAACCGTTCAACCACTGCACCGCTGATGTCAAGTGTGATCTCGTCAATTTCGCCCAGCTTGACGCGTACCTTGGCACCGCGCAGCAAGCCCAGTGCGCCTGTGGCTGGCAGCACCAGCGGCAGGTCGTCGGCGCGCACCAGGTTGTCTTTAAAGGCCGTGGCCACCAGTTCGGTGATGCCGTTTTGCTGCAAATATTTCAGTGTCCAGTAGCGCTCTATGCCGGCTTGATAACCGTTGTAGGCGCTGTAGGCTGCGTCAAACCCCGAGATGATCGAAAAAAGTTCTGCATCCTTGGGCTTGAAGGGCGCCACCAGCGCTGCTGTTCGGCCGTTTCTAGCGCAGGCAATGATTTGCCATTGGTTCACCAAATCGGTGTAGCGGCGCAGTGGCGACGTTGACCAGGCGTAGCTTTTTACACCCAGCCCGGCGTGCGGCAGCGCCTTGGTGCCCATGCGCACCTTCACCCCGGGTGCCAGGCTGGCCTGGCTGCGGTAAATGCCCGGTACGCCATGTTCGGCCAGCCACTGGCCCCAGGTGCTGTTGGCCAAAATCATGGCCTCGGCCACGATCAGGTCAAGCGGTGCACCCCTTTGACGGGTGGTAATGGTGACTTGCTCGTTGCCTTGAGGTTCTTGCCCGCTGGGGTTGCTGAGTTTGAAGTTGTAGTCCGGGCGGTTGAAGTTTTCAGGCTTGCCGCGTGCGATTTCACGCAGACTCTTTAGCTGTTTCGCCAGTTTATGAAGAAAAATAAGCTCTAAAGACCAGTCATT
>JAYVPR010000191.1:0-2107 GCA_043757245.1 Polaromonas sp.
TCTTAATGGTCAATGAACGCTTGGCGCGTGGCGAAAAGGTGCCTGGTGCTGTCGGCACAGTGATGACCAACATGGCGGTTGAAGTCGCCTTGCAAGCCAAAGGCGTTGAGTTTGTTCGCACCAAGGTGGGTGACCGATATGTGCTGGAAGAACTCGAAAAACGCGGCTGGCTGCTGGGTGGAGAAGGCTCAGGGCATTTGCTGGCGCTCGACAAACACACCACAGGCGACGGTCTCATCAGCGCCCTACAAGTGCTGCAAGCCTGCGTGAGGGGCGGCAAAACATTGGCTCAACTGCTTGCTGACGTGACGCTGTTCCCGCAGACTCTGATCAACGTGCGACTCAAGCCTGGCCAAGACTGGAAAAGCAACGACTTGCTAAAAACAGAGACCGCAGCGATTGAAGCCGAGTTGGGTCAGTCTGGCCGCGTGCTGATACGTGCCAGCGGCACAGAGCCACTTTTGCGTCTGATGGTGGAGGCACGCGATGCCCAGCAGGCACTCAGTTGTGCCCAAAGACTGTCTGATGCCGTAATGAATTGAACATGGCTTAAAGAAGCCACAAACAGACTATTAACAGGGCCGCTGGCAGGCTATTTTCTGGTACTTAAATCCAAGGTATAAATAGGCCTTTTACCCAATAAATATGGGCGCAATCTGCTCCTGATTCAGGAGCGATTTAGACATTCAAACATCAAGCGCTAAAAAAATTCTTCAGTTTGTCAGTCCAGCTGTCTTCGCTGGGTGAATGTTTGGCACCGCCTTTTTTAAGCGACTCGTCAAATTCTTTGAGCAGCTTGCGTTGGTGTTCTGTCAGCTTCACAGGCGTTTCCACCGTGATGTGGCAGTACAAATCACCTGGGTAACTGCTACGCACGCCCTTGATGCCCTTGCCTCGCAGCCGGAACTGCTTGGCGGCTTGCGTGCCCTCCGGGATGTCAATCGCCGCCTTGCCTGCCAGCGTCGGCACTTCAATTTCGCCGCCCAGTGCAGCCGTTGTGAAGCTGATGGGAACAGCGCAGTGCAGGTCGTCGCCATCACGCTCAAAAATCTCATGCTTTTTAACGCGAATCTCAATGTACAAATCACCCGGAGGGCCGCCATTGGTGCCTGGCTCACCATTGCCCGTTGAGCGAATGCGCATGCCATTGTCGATGCCTGCGGGGATTTTGACTTCCAGCGTTTTGTTGTTCTTGGTTTTGCCCACGCCGTGGCAGGCCACGCAGGGCTCGGGAATCAGCTTGCCTGTGCCTTTGCACTGGGGGCAGGTTTGCTGCACACTGAAAAAGCCCTGACGCATTTGCACCTGGCCGTGGCCGTGGCAGGTGGTGCAGGTGGCTACTTTGGTACCTGGTTTGGCACCGCTGCCTTTACAGGTCGTGCAATCGTCCCAGCTCGGCACGCGGATTTGCGCTTCTTTGCTGTTGGCGGCTTCTTCAAGCGTGATTTCCATCGCGTAGCTTAAATCGCCACCCCTGAAGACTTGCCGTCCGCCTTGCTGCCGACCGCGCTGCTGCTCACCAAATACGCCGCCAAAAATGTCTCCAAACGCCTCAGCAAAACCGCCAAAACCTTCGCCGCCCGCACCTCCGCGCATGTTTGGGTCAACGCCCGCATGGCCGTACTGGTCATACGCGGCGCGCTTTTGGTCGTCAGACAGCATTTCGTAGGCTTCTTTGCCTTCTTTGAATTTTTCTTCGGCCGCCTTGGCACTGTCACCCTGGTTGCGATCAGGGTGATGCTTCATCGCCAGCTTGCGATAAGCTTTTTTAATGTCTTCATCGTTGGCGTTTTTGGGCACGCCCAAGGTATCGTAGTAGTCTTTTTTTGCCATGTTTGAAGGTCAGAAGATCGTTGTCAATTGGGTAGCTGTGAGCAAAGGCTCAAAACCAAAGCGGAAAGCCAGGATTGCTCCTGGCTTTCCGCGTGGTCATGCGGCAATTATCAGGCCTTGTCAGTCTTTTTAACTTCCTTAACCTCAGCATCCACCACGTTGTCATCCGCTGGCTTGGCCTGCGCTTGTTCAGCACCCGGCGTGGCTCCTGCGGCAGCGGCTGCTTTTGACGCTTCCATGTCAGCGTACATTTTTTCGCCCAGCTTTTGGCTGG
>JAYVPR010000192.1:0-7697 GCA_043757245.1 Polaromonas sp.
CCATTTCGTTATACACAAGTCGGAATCCGATTTCTGGCAGCTCCAGTTGACACTGCTAAGTCGTTGATTCATAAGGGCTCTCGTAATCCGCAACTGTCCCATTGCTCAATTTTGTGTCGCTTGTAAGTGATTGATTTATAAAGAGTTTTTGACTTGTGTATAACGCAATGTCATGAGCCCTATGAGCGAGTAGTTCTGGTTTCAGTAACTGCACATTCACATGGCAGCTTGAACGTCAGCATTGACGGGGGCCGCCTTGGGCAAGTTTCAGTAACTGCACATTCACATGGCAGCTTGAACGGGCAGCTTGTCGCTGCGCGGCATCATGCAGTTTCAGTAACTGCACATTCACATGGCAGCTTGAACGGTGCCTCGCGGTGGCCTGATGCTTACCATGTTTCAGTAACTGCACATTCACATGGCAGCTTGAACGGCGCGTCTTGAGGCCGCGTTACTCGATCAGTTTCAGTAACTGCACATTCACATGGCAGCTTGAACACGCCAGCAGGTGGGGAGGACACTTTTCAAGTTTCAGTAACTGCACATTCACATGGCAGCTTGAACAGTACGCATTTGGGCTATGGCGGCGCTGGTGTTTCAGTAACTGCACATTCACATGGCAGCTTGAACATTACTTGGCCGACAGCGACATGGTTCCAAGTTTCAGTAACTGCACATTCACATGGCAGCTTGAACCGGCGCTTGTTTGCAGCATGGGGCCGATGCGTTTCAGTAACTGCACATTCACATGGCAGCTTGAACTTGAGGCTGTATGCGGCCTGCAGCCCGATTGTTTCAGTAACTGCACATTCACATGGCAGCTTGAACCAGATTTGCGCTACACCGTTGATTGGGTTGAACTTTTGATCCGGTCAGCCTCCTCCAAAGCAGCCATGTGCATACGGTGATGCTCATCGGCGTGATGGTTTTTGCAAAGTACGGTGACGTCACCCATGGTGGTCCTTCTGACCCCTGCGGCGATTGGGTCCTTGTGGTGGACGTCCAAAAGGTGCAATGCCGCAACCTCACAAGCCGGCTGCATACATCGTGCGCCGTAATGCTTGATCGCTGCCATGCGCAGGCTGGCGTTGCGCTCGGCCTTGAAGTGGCTCTTAAGCTCTTTGACGCCCTCTTCAAAACTTGCCCAATCGACGCGGAAGCGCGCCGGAATAGCTTCCCGCAATTCGTCGCGCCCGCTACGTGGGTCGAGCAACAGCAGCGTACAGTGCGCGTCGGGCGTTCTTAGCCCACGGTGCAGGCCCTGATAGGTGCGGCGAATGGCTACCACTTTGCTGTCGATGTAATGGTTGACGTGCTGCCCATCCAGAACCGTCGGAGCGCCGTATGGTGTTTTAGGAATCACCACCGTCTTCCAGCGCAACCTCGGCGAATCCAAGCCTGACCAAGCCCCCGCAGCTATCAAAATGCCGTCGTCAGAGCATCGCTCAACCGCATCCGCCAAGGGCTCGCCTTTTCCTCTGGCTGCGGCGTCAGGGAGGTGTGCGCTCAGCTTGCTGGTCATGTCGTGGCTGGTCGTGAGGACAAGAACCGGCCGCGCCGCCTGAGCTATGCGAGAAGCCATTTCCTCAATGTGCATTTCATTCGAGGCCAATTCAACGATCACTTCACCATGTTGAACTGGCTCAATGTGACGACTCTCTGGCGCAATGGTGGTCAGTCCTATGGACTTGACAAAGAAATCAAACCTGCCGGACACTTGCAGTGTTCCGCTGGTAAAAATGCAGCGCGGCAGATCTGCCATCAAGGGTTTGAGCATGCGCCCGGGCATTCGATGCTTCAGGGTCAGCGATCCGTCGTCTTCATACCCCACCATCTTGTACCAGGCAGGACTTGCCAACGCATAAAGAATGGCAGATGCTGCGCCTCTATCCTCCGGATCGTCCGCGCTTTCCTTGACTTTCTGAGCGGCAGTGTCGGGGCCTAAACCCGTTGCGTCACAGTCTTTGAGTACTTCGCTGCTGATGCTGAACGTGCTGCGTAAATCGGCAGCGTCGGCCAGCAGGTCGGCTTCATCGAACAGGACCACATCGCGGCTGCGCAACCCTGCATAGCCCGGACTGAAGCTGTCGATGAAAGCGGCGGCATGCGTAAGCACCAGCACTTGGGCGGCCATTGCGTTCTCTCGGTGCTCCCTGTATTCGCTTTCGCGCTCAAACTGCCTGCGCGATTGCAAGGCCATCACAACCACATCTTTACCAGCGCTTGCCACCCTCAGGGCCTCGCTTTCCAAATACTGGTCGATCAACTGCCGGGTGCTCATGGCGATAGCAGCTCGCTTGCCGGACTGAATCAGCGGGATGCTGTAGCCATGTGTCTTGCCCAGCCCAGCCGCAGCACCCGCCAGGAGCGGTGGTCCCGGTCGTAGGGCACCTTCGATCAACTTGGCGTACTGCGTCTGCTCTTTGCTGCGAAATTTCATGCGGCGACTTGATCGGCGAGATTCAGAAACTGGTTTCCGGCTTCGGTCCACTCAACCTTCGCTGCACAAAGTCCACCAAAGGTCACAACAGCCAACACTTCACCATCTTGGTTCTTGAAGTTTGCGGTTCCGCGAACCTCCCCGCAGCCCCTTGCACGTTGCGCACCCAAATACGGCTTAAAACTGAAGCCATCCAACGCATTTACCAGCGTTCGCAAGTCGTATGGGCTTGCGCCATGCACCGTCAGCTTGCCGTTCAAGGTAATCCCTGTGGGAATAACTTCAAGTACCAAAAGATGCTTGGTATTGTCCGAGTCGTCATCGCCTTTTTGGGTCTTCTTCAGGTCCTTGATCTCTTGCAGCTTGGTTTCAAGCTCACCGACTTTGGCCGTATCTTTGGACTTCTTCGCCGCCATCAACTCTCGCGTTGCCAACTTGATCAAGGTTCCCGCCTTGGAAGCCAGGCTCTGCTTTTCCTGCCGCTCGTATAAGCGGTCCTGCTGCAATTCATCCAGCTCGGCCATGATGTCCTCGTTGGTGTCCAAGTCCCGGCGGATGTGGCTGACCTTGTCGGGTGCGACATTGACATCGGGAAGAAAATGCGAGACGAACAGGCGGCTTGCAACCTTCCAGGTGCCAAACAGGTCCAGCAGTGGGTTGGCAGCCCGGAACTTCAACTGATCCTTGAGCCTCACCTGTTCTGGCACGTCTTCTTCATCCGGGCACAGGTCTTGCCCCAAAGCTAGCAGGTAAGCCTCTTCGAGCTGGACTTTCTCTGCCATGCTGCGCATCTGGCTGAAAGCGGCTTCGTGCCGCAGGCGGCCACGAAACTGGGCTGCTGGTATGTACACCGTACGTTGGTGGCGTCCATCTTGATCGACACCCCGTGTCATTTGGGGCAAGCCTACAACGCCATGGTGGGTGAAAGTAAGCGGCTGGATGCAGTCGATGCTGAGATTGCCAACAATAAATTCTCGATTTTTGCTCATGCTCTTAGCCCCTTTTTGGTGTTTATTGAACAATTAGTAAATTGAGGCCAAACGCCTTGCCGACTTTGCCGATGCCTTTGACAAGGCAATTGGTGAAAGCTGCCGGGTCGATAACGCGAAGCAATCCGGTGAATTCAGTGGCATCAATGGTGAACTTCCTGCGATTATGGGTTTCAACCTCTTGCATGCCACTCGAAACGTGAACGCCGACCACCTCAAAACCATGCTTTTGCGCCTGTTTTTCCAGCCACACCTTGCGGCCACGCCAGTCGGCTAGTGGCAAGTACTTATGCTTGTGACCACTGCTGAATGCGACACAGGCCGTCGTAGTGAAGGCGAGCAATTTCCCTACTTCATACTGGGGTGGTTGTGCGTCGTGCGGCCTGATCCTTACCTGCGCGCCCTCATCTGCCCACAAAGCTGGCTTGCCCTGCTGAAGTTGTTCAACAATTCGGTGCAACGCATAGCCTCGAATCCGCGTTGGCTTGTCGATCACGATGTCCATGTTTTCTCCTTGGTGGCGTCGTAAGTTTTAGCTTCGCCTTGACTGCATATGCGCGTAGCCCTTGGGTCGTACGTGACAAGCAGGTCACGCACGGTCATTGTTTTTTTGTCCAGCGCCAGCACCATGCATGGCTCCTTGCTTTTCAGCGCGGTATCAATGGCGATCTTGCGTTCCATGTCATGCCGGAAGCCGGTCTTTGGCAATGCCTTAAAGCTCGTGGCAACCCATTGCGACGTAATCACCATCCAGCACGACGAGAGCCGCAGCGTTTTACCCGTATGCAGCGGCAGAGCGAGACCGAATAGTTGGTCGGCGTCATAGACCGGATCATCCGTTTTGAGGTCTGAAGGCAGGAGTCGATAGCCCGCATGGCGCATGAAGAACTCGGCGCCGTTCATTGCTGAACCTCTGGAACAAAGCATTTTGTGCGATTGCGCACATCCCAGTACGGTGCCTTCCATGCTGCTTCAACAGGTACCCAGTCGCCTCCTTCGGCCCATCGTTCTGTGGGTACCGGACGAAGCGGTTCGTGGTTGTACCCAACAAGGCCATCCAGCTCGCCTTTCTCGGCCTCCCAAGAGCTTACTTCCCCAAAGCCAGAGGCACGACGCTTTCCGATTGATTCGACTCCAGATACAACCTCAAGAATCTGTTGCATGTGCCCCGTCGCATACCATTCCACGGCTCTAGCGACCGTCGCGTCATATGCGTTGATGATGTTGCCCCCTTCTCTCTTGCGAGAAAGGCCTATTTTCAGGTCGCCTGTTTTGGTATTTGGTTTGATGACATCCAGCCACTCTGGGGTATGTTCTGGCCGCAAGCTGGCAACGAAAGCTGCGCGCTGTTTTGCTACAGCATCAACTGGAAATCCCGCACTGGCAAGGTAAAGGCCTTGATCACATTGGATGAGGTCACTGACATCACCTCGGCCCAGTATCGACATCAGCAGGGCGTCAAGAGTCATAAACCCACGTTTGATGAGCGGTGTGCGCAGCTTGGCACGCAATACGAAAGATTTCATCCAACTCCCTAAAGTTGTCGTGCAGCATGACAGTTGCTATTTAAAAAATTCATATTTTTGTCATTGACTGCTTACAGTCCGCTCATTTGACGTGTGGCGGTGTCAAAAGTCAAGGTGCAGCGTGCCGCGACAGCGTAGTCTTTTTCAGCAAGGGTCTGGCTCAAAAGATCATGCGATTGTTTTGACTGCACTTGCACTTGCACTTCTTTATTGGCGGCGCGGTCTATCTTTACTTCGGCTTGCTGATCGGGCTGCCTGATGGCGCGGATCACGGCCTTTTCGCAATGGCCGCAAGTCATGCCGGTGACGGTAAAGGTAAAGGTCTGGTTCATCCAAGGCACTCCTGTGGGTGAATCGGTTGATGAAAAGCAATGGATACTTCAATAAATCCATTTTTCGGGCGAATTGCGGCGTTGCGTGGTGCTCGGGTTCGTGCGCCTTGCACTTCGTCACGATAACGCAGTTTCAGTGAAGACTAACTTGTACCCAATTTACGTCGTACCGGAAATTTGAATTTCTGGAGATGTACGAGATCAGCATCTACCGATGCACCACCCGGACTAAACTACGCCCATGCTCTGGGTCAAATCATTTCACATCATTTTTGTCGCCAGCTGGTTTGCTGGGCTGTTTTACCTGCCGCGCATTTTTGTGAACCTGGCGATGGTGCCGCCTGAGAGCGTGGCTGAGCGAGAGCGCTTGATGCTGATGGCTGGCAAGCTGCTGCGTTTCACCCGGATTTTGTCAGTGCCTGCGGTGCTGTTGGGGCTGTGGCTATGGCTGGGTTACGGCATTGGCCAAGGCAGCGGCTGGATGCACGCCAAGCTGGGCGTGGTGGTGCTGGCGCTGGGTTATCAGCATGCCTGCAGCCGCCTATATAAAAAGTTTTTGGCGCATCAAAACACCCGTAGCCATGTCTGGTTCCGTTGGTTTAACGAAGCGCCTGTGTTGCTGCTGGTGGCGGCGGTGATATTGGTAGTGGTCAAGCCGTTTTAAGCCATCAGGACGACCTCGTGAAGTCCACTCAATCGCAATCTGTTTCAGCCGTCAAGACGGTCTCTTGGCCGCTGGCCCTGGCGTTTATTTGTCTCATCATTTATGCCAGCCTGTACCCATTCACCGACTGGCGCAACCAGGGCATTTCACCGCTGGCTTTTTTGATGGCTCCGTTGCCCAAATACTGGACTGGCTTTGACGTGGCGACCAATGTGCTGGGCTATGCGCCTTTGGGTTTTTTGCTGACCCTGGCTAATCTGCGCAGCGGGCACATGAAGTGGGCGATGTTGCTGGCGGTGTGTGGTGCTTTGCTGCTGTCACTGAGCATGGAAACGCTGCAAAGCTACCTGCCGTCGCGTATTCCGTCCAATGTTGATCTGGTGTTGAACACGCTGGGTGCTGCGGTAGGTGCGTACATCGCCTGGGCGCTTGAAAAGCTGGGTGCGCTGGGGCGTTGGAGCCGCTTTCGCGCTCGCTGGCTGGCGCCTGATGCGCGTGGCGCAATGGCGCTGCTGGTGCTGTGGCCGGTCGCGCTATTGTTTCCTGCGGCTGTGCCGATGGGGTTGGGTCAAATCTTTGAACGGTTAGAGACGGCATTGGCCGAGGCATTTGCGGGCACGCCGTTTTTGGTCTGGCTGCCCGTGCGCGAGATTGAACTGCAGCCGCTCGTGCCGCTGGCCGAGCTGGTCTGTGTGGCCCTCGGTGCGCTGATACCGCTGCTGCTGGGCCACGGCGTGGTGCGTACGCTGTGGCGGCGGGCGGTGTTTGCGCTGGCGATGTTGGCTACCGGTATTGCGGTATCGGCGTTGTCGGCTGCGCTCAGCTATGGCCCTGAGCACGCCTGGGCCTGGCTGGATATGCCAGTGCGCGCTGGTCTGATACTGGCGGCCGCCCTGGCGCTGGTGCTGCTGCCATTGGGGCGCCGGGGCGCTGCGGCGCTTGCGCTGCTGGCGTTGGCGATTCAACTCAGCGTGCTCAACCAGGCTCCGGCCAGCGCGTATTTTGCGCAAACCCTGCAAACCTGGGAACAGGGGCGTTTTATCCGCTTTCACGGTTTGGCGCAGTGGCTGGGCTGGTTGTGGCCTTATGCCGCTTTGCTTTATTTGCTGGCGAGGTTGTCGGCGCGTGAAAGCGCGAGCAGCGGCAAAACGTAAAATCAGGCCATGACCTTGCCAGACACCACTTCAAGTGCCGCTGAACACTACTACGAGCGCCACATTTTCTTTTGCCTGAATGAGCGCGAAGCTGGCAAAGATGCCTGCGCTAACCACCGCGCCCAGGAGGGCTTTGACCGCTGCAAGTCGCAGGTCAAGGCGGCCGGCCTGTCAGCGCCCGGTAAAGTGCGGGTCAACAAAGCCGGTTGCCTGGACCGCTGCACCGTCGGCCCGGTGGCCGTGGTCTACCCTGAGGCAGTCTGGTACACCTATGTAGACGCACACGATATCGACGAGATTGTGGAGTCGCACCTGAAAAACGGCAAAGTGGTTGAGCGGCTGCTGACGCCGGTCGGTTTGGGCCGCTAAAGGCTCAAAACCGGTTAAAAACACCTCCAAACAGCCGTTTTAAGGCATGTTTTAGGCCTGTAGCCCAATGATTACGGGCGTAAAAAGCTCCTGATTTAATAGCAAATTTAACTCTTCCAAACACCCTCAGTGAACGCCCAAACCCAAAAATCAACCGTTCAAGGCGCTGCGGGCGCGATTGAAGTCGCTATCGATGTGCCCGCAGGCGGCGCAGCGTCAAAAG
>JAYVPR010000193.1:0-2099 GCA_043757245.1 Polaromonas sp.
CTCCCACGGCGCAATCGGCAAGTCCATCAGGACATCGTAGCCATCGGTGCGGTAAAGCGGGTGCGGCAATATTTCAACGTCCAGGTACAAGTCACCCGGAGTGCCATTGCCCACACCCGGCCCACCTTGTGCGGCCAGGCGAATGTGCTGGCCGGCACGAATGCCTTTGGGGATGACAAATTCAATCGTGTGGTCGGCCAACTGTGGACGGCCATCGCTGCCCTCTGTTTGCACCCGCAGTTGCAGCGTTCGCGTCGCCCCGTTATAAGAGTCTTCAATCGCAATCTGAATCTTGGCGTGCTGGTCTTGCCCATGCATGTCAAACGCTTGATGGCTGCGCTGTTGCCCAGCACCTTGCCTTGAGCCCATGCCCCGAAACAACGCATCAAAAAAAGCACTGTGGTCTTGGCCGTCACCATTCTGAAAGCTCTGTGAGTAGTTGCCACGCTCGCTTTGCTGGCCTGCCCAATCGGGCGGGGGTTGAAAGTCTTGCCCCGCTTCGTAGTTGGCGCCCAGTCTGTCATAAGCAGCGCGCTTTTCTGGGTCTTTGAGCACGTCGTAGGCTTCGGCTAATTCTTTGAACTTTGCCTCGGCATCTTTTTCTTGACTCACATCAGGGTGAAACTTGCGCGCCAGTTTGCGGTGAGCGCGCTTGATGTCTTCAGGTGTGGCGCTTTTTTCAACGCCCATGACCTGATAGTAGTCTTTGAATTCCATGAAGATCCTTTTTGTACCGAGCGGGTTCTTCTTGACGTTAGGTGACAGATGACTTCTTGACTGTCAGACAAAACCGTCAATCACCTCCAATGATTCTTTTATGCTTTAAACCTGTCAAAACCCAACAGTGCAGGTACCACCAGCACTGCTGCAGTCGCCGGCCCCGCCAAAGTGATGTTGCCCTCGAAAAATGTACGCCATAGTTGAGGGTCAAATTCAGACATTGGAGAGTACGAAATGAGCAAAAGGAAAGATGGGCAGGCGCGTGGCCAATACACGCTGGCATTCAAACTGGAGGGGGTCAGGCTGGTTGTGGCCTACGATGCCCAGCAGATTGCGCTCCAGCGACTTCACGCTGTGTGCGCGAAAGTACCAGTGGTAAATGGCGGCGGGCATGTCACCCGCCCGCAGGGGGAAGACATTAACCAGATGCTTGGCCTGAAGCAGGTCGTTTTGTACGGGCTTCAGGCAGACGGGTACTGTACCCGTTTCAATTTTTTTGGCTGCGGAGGAAGGGGAAGTCGAGTTCTGCGATATTGATTCCATTTCCAGATCATCCGTGCACTTTGTCGGCTTCGCTAGCCGTACGTTTGTACTGTCGTCGCTTCGCCTTCGCGTTCACGAATGATCTGGAAACGGAATGACCTGCCGCACTGTGTGTTTTGCTCGTTCAGCGCCAGCCGTATAGCTGGATGACAAAGCGTGGCACAAAGGTGGTTCGCTGGCATCGGGATGGCCTTGAATCACGAGTATGCGTTTTGACATCAATTATTTTTGTGGGCTTGGCTGAGAAGCGCCGCTGGACAGCAGTCCGACGCGGTCAGGTGGTGGTGGATAGCGATAAATGGTTTCGTTCAGATAGCGCGAAACTTCTGTGACGTCAGCATCACTCCACTGCAAACCTGTTATGCCTTGCCAGCGTCTAATTCCATTTCCAGATCAATCCGACATGTTGTTGCTTCGCCTTGCCGTGCTGTAGCACTGTCTGCGGCTTCGTGCCTAATGTCGTATCGATCTGGAAACGGAATAACCTGAAACTTCAGACTGTCCCAGTCGTAGGCTTGTTTGTTGCCACGCCAGTGAACCTGGGTGGTGTGGCAAGTCACACAGTGGGTTGAATAGAGCAATTCGCCACGCGTTTGTGCATTTGCAAAAGTGCTGCTAATGCCGAGCATCGCGACTAACGTCCATTCAATGGCTGATTTGGACATATAAAATCTCGATAAGTCGGTGAGCGAAGGTCATGAATCATTGGCGGTGGCGTCTTCGTCACTTCGTATTACCAACACCGGGCATGTTGAAAGCCTGATAATCTGTTCGGCTCCGCTCCCCATCAGCATTCTTCTTATACCTTTCCTGCCGTGGGTGCCGACCACGATCAG
>JAYVPR010000194.1:0-7670 GCA_043757245.1 Polaromonas sp.
AAGCAAAAATCGGTCATGCAGCTCGGTACCCCAGCGCGTCAGGCGGTTGCTCGCACCCAGGTAAGACTTGTTCCAAAAGCGGGCGACCAGTGCACGCAACAGCAATTGCTGGGCAATGCTCATGCGCGCATGCGGCGGCATTTCAAAAGCGCGGAGTTCCAGCAGGCCAAGCCGTCCAGTTGATGAGTCCGGCGAATAGAGTTTATCGATACAAAATTCGCTGCGGTGGGTGTTGCCCGTCACGTCGACCAAAATGTTGCGTAAGGTTCTGTCAACAATCCACGGCGGCATGTCCTGGCCATACTTTTCGCGGTTCACGGCGATTTCGCGCATGGCGATTTCCAGTTCATACAACTGGTCATTACGCGCTTCATCAACACGTGGTGCCTGGCTGGTAGGGCCAATGAACATGCCGGAGAACAAATAACTCAGCGACGGGTGGTTGTGCCAGTAGGCCACCAAGCTGGCCAGCAGTTCGGGCTTGCGCAAAAACGGGCTGTCCGCTGGGGTGGCTCCGCCCATCACAAAGTGGTTGCCGCCGCCCGTGCCGGTGTGACGACCATCGGTCATGAACTTTTCAGCCGAGAGGCGCGTCTGGTGCGCCACCTCGTATAAAAATTCTGTGTGTGCAACCAATTGACCCCAGTTTTCAGCGGGGTGAATATTGACTTCAATCACGCCGGGATCTGGCGTAACAGCCAGCATTTTCAGGCGTGGGTCGCGTGGTGGTGGGTAGCCTTCGAGCACGATCTTCAGGTTCAAGGACTGCGCGGTAGCTTCAATTGCGGCCAGCAAGTCAAGGTAATCCTCCAACCGCTCCATTGGCGGCATGAAGATGTACAGCGCACCGGTCTCGCCGCTTATCGATGTCAGTCCTGCCGCCTTCGCATTCGCTTCGGATTTTGCTTTCGGACCGTTGGCTCGCTTAGGGTCACGCACTTCAATGCACAGTGCGGTGCGCGTCAGCCACGCTGCGGACTCAAACGCATTTGGCACTCTGGCAGCAGTGTCAACGGTTTGCGACATCATCGGTTGTGAGGTTTCGCTCATCTGCATGACGCGCCTAGCTTCATAGCGTGGCGGCATGCCATGTTTAAAGCCCGACAAATACTGCTCAACCCGTTCTTTGCTGCCTTGTAGATGTTTGTTGACATCCAGGCTGGCGTTGTAGCGCCCGGCAAAGGCGGTGGCCGGCGCCAGCGTTTCGCGCGGCGCAAACGGATCAGCCTCGGGCGTGTAGGGGTTGTCGGTTTTAGATACCCATGGGACAGAGTCAAGCGGCAGGCGATAACCCATGGGCGAATCGCCAGGCATCAGGTACATGCGTTCGTCCCTGAAGAACCATGGCCCAGTCGTCCATGCAGGCCCGGCCAGCGGGGCCGTTGAGCCCGGAATAAACGGGCGGGCTTTGAGTGGCAACACGTAGCCCACCACCGAGTCCAAGCCCTGCATGAAGACGCGACGCAGGCGTTCCCGCTCCATGGCGTCGTCCAGCTTTGATTCAAACGGATCCACATTCACAGGCAAACGGCGTTCGCGCCACAGGTAGTACCAAACGTCTTCAAAACCCGGCGTGATGTGATCGGGCGACAACCCCAGTTTATCGGCCAGCGTTGCCGTAAAGCGGGCTGCATCTTGTGCGGTGTAGTTGCAGGGTTCGCTCTCGTTGGCAAACAATGCGGGGTTTTGCCAAACCGGCTGGCCGTCCTTGCGCCAGAAAATACTCAGCGCCCAGCGCGGTAGTTGTTCGCCTGGGTACCACTTGCCCTGGCCAAAATGCAAGAAGCCGCCCTGACCGTACTCGGCCCGCAGCTTTTGAACCAGCTCGGTGGCGTAGCCGCGTTTGGTGGGGCCCAGCGCATCGATGTTCCACTCGGCACCATCGGGGTCATTCGTTGCCACAAAAGTGGGCTCGCCACCCATGGTCAAACGCACATCGCCATTGACCAGGTCGCGGTCAACCGCCTCGCCCAGCGCTTGCACTGCAGCCCACTGCTCGTCGGTGTAGGGCTTGGTCACGCGGGGTGATTCGTAAATGCGCTGCACGCCCATGTGGTGGGCAAACTCGACTTCCGATTCATCCACGCCACCCTCAATCGGCGCGGCGCTCGACGGCTCAGGGGTACAGGCTAGCGGTATGTGCCCTTCGCCTGCCATCAGGCCTGAGGTTGGGTCAAGTCCCACCCAGCCCGCACCCGGCAAAAATACCTCACACCACGCGTGCAGGTCGGTAAAGTCCTTTTCAGTGCCACTTGGCCCGTCAAGCGACTTCACGTCGGCTTTCAATTGGATCAAATAGCCCGATACAAAACGTGCTGCCAGCCCCATATGTCGCAGCAGCTGCACCAGCAGCCAGCCTGTGTCGCGGCAAGAGCCCAGCGCCAGTTCAAGTGTTTCTTCAGGCGTTTGCACGCCGGGTTCCATGCGAATGGTGTACTTGATGTCTTGCTGTAGTTGTTGGTTCACGCTGACCAAAAAGTCATTTGTGCGGCGTGGCGTGCGGTCAAACTTGTCCAGGTAGGCTTGTAGCAGTGGCGTTGCAGGCTCAACGGCCAGATACGGCGTGAGTTCTTGCGCCATGGCGGGGGCGTATTTGAACGGAAACTCCTCGGCATCAGGCTCAAGAAAAAAGTCAAACGGGTTGAGAGTGACCATGTCAACCACCATGTCCACCGTGACTTTAAATTCCCGCGTCGGTTTAGGGAACACCAGCCGCGCTTGGTAGTTGGCAAATGGGTCTTGCTGCCAGTTGATGAAGTGATCCGCAGGTTCGACCTTCAGCGAATACGACAAAATTTGCGTGCGGCTGTGTGGGGCAGGGCGCAGCCGCACAATTTGCGGCCCCAGTGTGACCAGACGGTCGTAGTTGTAGTGCGTGATGTGGCTGAGGGCGACGTGGATGGACAAAGTGGTCTCGCTTTATGCTTGATGGTGAGTGCTACCCTCCATACTAGCAAGAGATGCGCCAAAAATAGGTTCTGTCGGCTTAAATAGATGCTGGCCCGTTGAACATTCGATCGTGCATCTGGCGCATATACAAAAAAAGGTATTCGTGGGGGACAAATTCTTACTGCTTCTGCACAGCCGTCTGGTCAGACGGGTTGTCGGCTTGCTGCTCGGATTTGTGGTGGGCGTAGCTGTTCAGCTTCAACAAGCGGCTCTGTTCGAGTCGCTGACTTACGCGTTTTTGACGGGTATGGCGTTGATCGGGCTGGGACTTATGTTTTGGCTGTTCAGAAGCCATTGGCTTGGTTTGCTGACGGCCTTCACGCTATCAGCCATTCTGGGTTTTGGCCTGACTGGCGTGCGTGCCAGCAGTTTTGCCAGTTCAGCTCTCAACCCCGCGCTTGAAGGTCAGGACATCGACATCACAGGCCAGGTCGTGGCCATGCCGCAGTTCGGGGAAGACGGTGTGCGCTTTCGTTTTGCTGTGGCCTCGGCTCAATTGAAGGGCGAGCAAGTCAAATTGCCGCCGCTGATTTACCTCGGCTGGTATTCGGGTTTTGGGCTGCGACCTGCCAAGGCTGTGGCTTTGGTTGCGCCTGTTGCCGATGGCGACTCAGAGCCGCCCGAATTTTCATTAGAACTTCAGCGCCAGCCGCAACCCCTGCGCGCAGGTGAGCACTGGCAAATGACGGTACGCCTGAAAGCGCCGCATGGCAACAGCAACCCGCATGGCTTTGACTACGAGCTTTGGCTGTGGGAGCAGGGCATTCAGGCGACGGGTTATGTGCGGACTGGCAAAAGCGATACGCCGCCAAAAAAGCTCGCTGCCACTTGGGCCAAACCCGTCGAGCGCGCCCGCCAAAGCGTGCGAGAAGCGATTTTCGAGCGGGTTGAAAATCGCCAGTTAGCGGGCGTGCTGGCAGCATTGGTGGTGGGCGACCAAAACGCGATTGAGCGAGCCGATTGGGATGTTTTCAGGGCCACAGGTGTGGCGCATTTGATGAGTATTTCGGGCCTGCACATCACCATGTTTGCTTGGGGCTCGTCGCTGGTAATTGGCTGGCTGTGGCGGCGTTCTGCCAAATTAACGCCAGCTCTTTGCCTGTGGTGGCCGGCCAGCAGTGCAGGTGCTTGGGGCGGTTTGGCGCTGGCGGCTTTGTACGCGTTATTTGCAGGGTGGGGCGTACCTGCCCAGCGCACTATCTGGATGCTGGCTTGCGTCGTCCTCTTGAGGCAAAGCGGTAGGCAATGGCCTTGGCCAGTGGTTTGGCTACTGGCGATGGCTGTGGTCGTGGTGCTGGACCCGTGGGCGTTGATGCAGGCTGGATTTTGGTTGTCATTTGTGGCGGTAGGGGTGCTCTTTGCCGCCTCTGAATCGACAGTTGACAGGAACTTAAATGCTACTAATTTAGGAGCTAATAGTTCCGGTATTAATTGGGATAAAGACCTAAATAAAGGTGCAAATAAGCTTAAAGCGGGATTTTTGAATACTTCTTTGACAAGTTTTGGCGCGCACTTGATGAAAGCGCTTCGTGAGCAGTGGGTCATCACGCTGGCGCTTACGCCTTTGTCGCTTTTGCTGTTTAACCAGGTTTCTCTTATCGGTTTGCTGGCCAACGCGGTAGCCATTCCGTGGGTCACGCTGGTGGTGACACCGTTGGCCATGCTGGGGGCGCTGTGGTCGCCGGTTTGGGACGCTGCGGCGCTGGCGGTGAGTGTGCTGACGCTGTTATTGCAATGGATGGCCAGCTTTTTATGGGCAAGCGTGAGCGTGGCTGCCGCGCCGCTGTGGTGCGCGGTGGCGGGCGTCGTTGGCGGCGCATTGCTGGTCATGCGTTTACCGCCCTATTTGCGTGCGCTGGGTGTGCCGCTGCTCTTGCCTGTGCTGCTGTGGCAGCCGCTGCGGCCCGAAGCTGGGCAGTTTGAAATTTTGGGCGCAGACATCGGGCAGGGCAATGCATTGATTGTGCGCACCGCCAGCCACAGCCTGGTGTACGACACAGGGCCAAAATTCTCGCGCGAGAGTGACGCTGGTAATCGGGTGCTGGTGCCGCTGCTAAGAGCCATGGGCGAGAAGATTGACTTGTTGATACTCAGCCACCGCGATCTGGACCACATCGGCGGCGCGCCGGCGGTGTTGACCATGCAGCCGCAGGCGAGGCTGATGTCTTCGATTGAAGACGGCCATGAGTTGCAAACGGTTCGCCGATCTGACCGTTGCCTAGCAGGGCAAAAATGGCGCTGGGACGGGGTTGATTTTGAAGTCCTGCACCCATCGGAAATCGACTATGCAAGTAAAGCAAAGTCCAATGCCATGAGCTGTGTACTGCGCATTTTCAATGGCTTGAAAACCGCATTACTGGCTGGTGACCTGGAGGCGGCGCAAGAGTTACGACTGGTCGCCAGCCCTGAAGTGAGTCTGAAGCTTAAGGCCGACTTTCTGCTGATGCCGCATCACGGCAGTAAAACATCATCGACTGGCGCTTTTTTGGACGCTGTAAAGCCGAAGTTTGCATTGGCGCAGGCGGGCTACCGAAACCGTTTTAACCATCCGGTGGAGTCCGTGTTGGCACGTTACGCTGACAGGCAAATTCGCGTCATCAAATCTCCGATATGCGGTGCTGCCACTTGGCGCAGTGAGCAAACTGACGAAGTTTTGTGCCAACGTCAGCAGGCCATGCGTTATTGGCATCATCAGCCCGATGCAGCGAGGTAGAGTGCCTGTGCAAATAAAAAACCACGAAATCAATGTAGTGGCGCATAACTTGCTAAGCTAACGTGACAAAAAATTGCTGACAGATGCTAATAAAGAGCTGGAGATACAACGCATGAGCCGACCGATGTTTGATGAAATGAATGCTAGCCCTGACGCGGTGCGCGAGCACTACCAAACCTACCAGCGCTGGCTAGCCCGACAGCCATTGGCAAGCATGCAAGCGCGGCGCGAAGAGGCCGAGATGATTTTTCGGCGCGTCGGCATCACCTTTGCTGTGTACGGTGAAAAAGACGAAGACGGCGCAGGTACGGAACGCCTGATTCCGTTTGACCTGATTCCCCGCATCATCCCTTCGCACGAATGGGCGACCATGGAAAAAGGGCTGGTGCAGCGCGTCACGGCACTCAACCGTTTTATTCATGACGTGTATCACGCCCAAGACATTTTGAAGGCCGGTATTGTGCCGTCAGAGCAGATTTTCCAAAACGCGCAGTTTCGCCCCGAAATGATGGGCGTGGATGTGCCGGGCAATATTTACTCGCACATCAGCGGTATTGACATTGTTCGCGCGCCAGACGCACAAGGCCAGGGTGAGTATTACGTGCTGGAGGACAACCTGCGGGTGCCAAGCGGTGTGAGCTACATGCTGGAAGACCGCAAAATGATGATGCGGCTTTTCCCTGAGCTGTTCAGCGAAAACCGCGTAGCGGCTGTTGCGCACTACCCTGACTTGTTGCTGGAAACGTTGCGGGCTTCGGCACCGCCAGCTACAGCAGACCCGACCGTCGTGGTGCTCACGCCCGGCATGTACAACTCGGCTTATTTTGAGCACGCTTTTTTGGCCCAACAAATGGGCATTGAGCTGGTTGAGGGGCAAGACCTGTTTGTCAAAGACAACTTTGTTTACATGCGCACGACCCGCGGTCCGAAGCGGGTTGATGTGATTTATCGCCGGGTTGACGATGACTTTCTGGACCCGTTGGCTTTCCGGCCCACTTCAACGCTAGGTTGTGCGGGCTTGCTCAATGTGTACCGCAGCGGCAATGTGGCTTTGTGCAACGCCATTGGTACGGGCGTGGCCGATGACAAATCGATTTACCCGTATGTGCCGAAAATGATTGAGTTTTACCTGGGTGAAAAGCCGATTCTGAAAAACGTGCCCACTTATATGTGCCGCAACACTGAAGACCTGAAGTACACGCTGGCCAATTTAAAAGACCTGGTGGTCAAAGAAGTCCATGGCGCTGGCGGTTACGGCATGCTGGTCGGCCCTGCGGCCACCAAAGCTGAGATTGAAGATTTCCGCGAAGCCTTGATTGCCAACCCGTCGGGCTACATTGCGCAACCCACCCTGAGTCTGTCAACCTGCCCAACCTATGTTGAAAGCGGTATTGCGCCGCGCCACATTGACCTGCGGCCTTTTGTACTGAGTGGCAAAGAGGTGCAAATGGTGCCGGGTGGTTTGACCCGTGTGGCCCTGAAGGATGGCTCACTGGTCGTCAACTCATCGCAAGGCGGTGGCACGAAAGATACCTGGATTCTTGAGGCCACACCCAATCAACAACAGTCGCAGTCGCAATCCCAGTCTCAATCCCAAGGGAGTCTTTGATCATGTTGTCACGTACTGCAGACCACCTGTTCTGGATGTCGCGCTATACCGAGCGTGCCGAAAATACCGCGCGAATGCTTGATGTCAATTACCAGACTTCATTGCTCCCCCAATCAGCAACATCAGCCCAAGCCGGCTGGGAAGGGCTGCTCAGCATCAGCGAGCTCACAGCGACGTTTGCGGCCAAGTATGGCGATAGCGTGGTACCGCGAGATGTGATGGACTTCATGGTGCGCGACGAGAAAAACTCGTCCAGCATCGTGTCGTGCCTGAAAAACGCACGTGAAAATGCACGGGCTGTGCGCGGCACGCTCACCACCGAGGTATGGGAGACTGAAAATCAAACCTATCTTGAAGTTATTCGAATGCTCAAAAATGGTGATTTTGAGCGTGACCCGT
>JAYVPR010000195.1:0-2096 GCA_043757245.1 Polaromonas sp.
CAAAGCCGTGGGCGCTGACCGGGTAGAGCTCTACACCGAGCCCTACGCCGCCGCCTGGGGGGGGGCTCAGCAGGCCGAGCAACTGGCCCGCTTTGCCGCCGCTGCGCAAGCCGCGCTGGACGCAGGGCTGCAAGTCAACGCGGGCCATGACCTGAACCGCGACAACCTGCCCGCTTTCCTTCAGGCCCTACCTAGCGTGAGCGAAGTCTCCATCGGTCACGCCCTGATTGCCGATGCGTTGGAACTGGGCTACAGCGCGACGATCAAGGCGTACTTGAACTGCATGAACGAGGCCCAGATTTGATTTACGGTATTGGCACCGACATCTGCGACGTGCGTCGCATCCGCGCCAGCTTGGAGCGCCACGGCGAGCGCTTTGCACAAAAAATCCTCAGTGAGGAAGAATTCACCACCTGGCAAGCCCGCAGCGCGCGCTGGCCTGAGCGCGGCATACGCTACCTGGCGACGCGCTTCAGCGCCAAAGAGGCGTTCTCCAAAGCGGTTGGCATGGGCATGCGTATGCCCATGAGCTGGCGCTTGTGCGAGATTGGCAAACTGCCTGCCGGTTCAGCCAACGCGGGCAAGCCCGTCATCGTGCTGCATGGCGATTTAAAGGTTTGGTTCGAGGCCCAAGGCCTGAGCGCCCATGTGAGCGTGACGGATGAGTCCGACTACGCCGCAAGCTTCTGTGTGGTTGAAAAATTAGAGACAAATCGGTCTGCAGGCCAATAAAAACTAGCGTGAACAGCTATTTAATTTGTAGCAATTGGATTTTTAAAAAATGACACAACACGCCCCCCTCATCATCGACATCGCTGGCCTGACCCTGAGCGCGGCCGATAAACGCCGCCTCAAGCACCCGCTGGTCGGCGGCATCATCCTGTTTGCCCGCAATTGGCATGACCGCGTCCAACTCAGCGCCTTGTGCCGCGCCATCAAAAAAATCCGCAAAGACTTGCTGATCTGCGTGGACCACGAAGGCGGGCGCGTGCAGCGCTTCAAGACCGACGGCTTCACCCATTTGCCGCCCATGCGCGCTCTGGGCGAGTTGTGGCTGCAAGACGGCAAGCAGGGTGCGGGAACGGGCGCTATGCACGCCACTGACGCCGCCACGGCCTGCGGCTACGTGCTGGGTGCCGAGCTGCGTGCCTGCGGTGTGGACTTGAGCTTCACCCCGGTGCTGGATCTGAATTTTGGCGAGAGCAGCGTGATTGGTGACCGCGCTTTCCAACGCGACCCGCGCGTAGTCACGCTCTTGGCCAAAAGCCTCATGCACGGCCTGGCCTTGAGCGGCATGGCCAACTGCGGCAAACACTTCCCCGGCCACGGCTTTGTCAAGGCCGACTCGCACACCGACATCCCCGTGGACAAACGCGGCCTCAACGCCATCCTGACGGATGACGCCGCCCCCTACGGCTGGCTCAGCACCAGCCTGGCCAGCGTCATGCCCGCGCACGTGATTTACCCCAAGGTCGATGCCCGGCCAGCGGGCTTCTCCGCCAAGTGGCTGGGTGACATCTTGCGCGGCCGTCTGGGCTTTGGGGGTGCGGTGTTCAGCGACGACCTCAGCATGGCTGGCGCGCGTCTGATTGATGGGCAAGAGGTCAGCTACACCCAGGCGGCGGTGGCGGCTTTGCAAGCCGGTTGCGACATGATCTTGCTGTGCAACCAGTCGGTTGACGGCGGCCAAGCGGTGGACGAGTTGATTGCCGGCGTGACCGAAGCCCAACTCAAAGGCCAGTGGCAGCCGCTAGACGACAGCGAATCGCGCCGCCTGGCATTGTTGCCACAAATGCCAGCGCTCGACTGGGACGCGCTGATGGTGAGCCCGGCTTATATGCGGGCGCTGGATTTGGTACCTTGAGACTGGGTGTCTTGATTTGGGGCGCTCACGGTTTGCGCTCCAACTGGTCGTACACCGATGTGGCCACCAGGGACAGTGCACTCTTGGGTGTACTGGCCGAAATCGCATAGCCCCACTTGCCATCCACCCAGTAAAACACATTGACTTGGCCCTCTTGCGTGTAGCGAAAGGCGGTGTCCTGGTTGGCTTTGATCTCGGTGCTGACATAGAGCGTGAGCCGCTGGCCGTTCGC
>JAYVPR010000196.1:0-2095 GCA_043757245.1 Polaromonas sp.
AGCGTTTCCAGGTCCTTTACGCCGTTGGCCGCGCCCAGCGCCCAGGCGGCTTCGTATTCGAGCCCGCCCGAAGCGCCCCAATACTGCGGCTTGTTCGACACGGTGAAGTGGCCTTTGTCCATCTTGCTGACGCGGCCGCAGGCAATGGTGCAGCCGAAGCACGCCTGGTTTGTCACCAGCTGCGCCTTGCCGTCGGTGTCGCGTGGCGTCGCCATGGCTTCGGCCGAAATGTCTCTGGCGCTTTCGAACTGGACGTCCTGGTGGTTGCGGGTGGGCAAGCCACCGACTTCGTTGATGACGTTCATCAGCACCTGGGTGCCGAAGGTGGGCAGGCCCTGGCCAGTGACCGCGTTGTCGGCGAGGATTTTTTTCTTGTCCTTGACGGCCTGCATGAAGGCTTTGGGATTGTGAAAGTTGCCCACGCCCTTGGTGCCCCGCACTGCAATGGCCTTGAGGTTTTTGCTGCCCATCACGGTACCGACGCCTGAGCGGCCAGCTGCGCGGTGCAAGTCATTGACCACGGCAGCAAACAGCACACCGTTTTCACCGGCGGTGCCGATGCTTGAGACACGGGTCAGCGGGTCTTGCAGGCTGGTTTTGAGCGTGGCTTCGGTCTCCCACACACTTTTGCCCCACAGGTGGCTGGCGTCCCGCAGCTCGGCCACGTCATCATTGATGTACAGGTACACTGGCTTGGGGCTTTTGCCTTCAAAAATGACCATGTCCCAGCCCGCCATTTTCAGCTCGGCACCCCAGTAGCCACCGGAATTGGAGCAGGCAATCGCACCGGTCAACGGGCTTTTGGTGATGACGGTGTAGCGCCCACCGGTGGACGCCATGGTGCCGGTCAGCGGGCCAGTCGCCCAGATGATCTTGTTGCCTTCTGACAGCGGATCGACTTTGGGGTCAACTTCTTCCACCAGGTATTTGGAGCCCAGGCCGCGTGAGCCGATGTAGGTGTGCGCCCAGTCCATGTTCAGTGGTTCTGACACCGCCGTGCCTGCAGACAGGTTGACGCGCAGGATTTTTCTTGCCCATGACATATTGGTTTTTCCTTATGGTGCAGTTGTGGTGCAGTTGTGGTGCTGTTGTGGTGTCAGGCGGCAGCTGATGGAAGTGACGGGCCAGTGGCAGCAGACTGGTTGCCCAGCTTGTCGGCCCACTGCTTCATTTTGTCCAGACCCGTCCAGTTGGCGTCAATGAATGTGATAGCTCCGGTTGGGCAGGCATCCGCACAGGCGGGCTCGCCACCGCAGAGGTCGCATTTTTGAACCTTACCGGTTTCTTGCACGTAGTTGATGGTGCCGAACGGGCAGGCAATGGTGCAGACCTTGCAGCCCACGCAGGTGGCGTCGTTGACGACTTTGGCACCGGTGAGCTTGTCCATCGTGATCGCTTCGACCGGGCAGGCATGCAGGCACCACGCCTCGTCGCACTGGGTGCAGGTGTAGGGCACTTTTTTGCCGGTGTCGTGAAAGTCGAACACTTTGATACGCGACTTGGCAGTGGCAAAAATGCCGTAATTCTCAAATGAGCAGGCCATTTCGCACTGCAAGCAGCCAGTGCATTTTTCGGGGTTGATGTGCAACACTTTTTGCATGTTTGTTTCCTGGGAGGGTGACGCGCCGTGGACAGCCGGGCAGATTTGGATATGAATTTAATTGCCTGTCTATTCTTGACAGCACTGACCCAATCAACACCTAGTGAAAACCCTGATTTTTAGAACCGCTCTGCCATTTATTTTTTGCCTTGAAGCCGTCTGCGCCCAAGCAGTGCAGCGGTTAAAGTCAAAGTCATCCTTTCACTGTCGCAGTGTTTTATCCATGATGCCTGTTTTTGCCATTTGTATCGGTGCCTCTGCAGGGGCTGTTGCGCGCTGGGGTTTGGGCTTGTGGCTGAGCCCGGGCGGTTTGATTCCCTGGGGCACGCTGGCCGCCAATCTGATCGGTGGCTACTTGATTGGCGTGTGCATTGCCGTGTTCCAGTCCATGCCAAACCTCGACCCACTCTGGCGCTTGCTGCTGATCACAGGCTTTCTGGGCGGGTTGACCACCTTCTCTTCATTTTCAGCCGAGGTGGTGGGGTTTTTGATGCA
>JAYVPR010000197.1:0-2093 GCA_043757245.1 Polaromonas sp.
AATTAAAGAGCTACTAACGCCCAAATCGATTAGATAATAGGCCAAAATAAAAATCAATCAACCTTAGCCCCAGAAGCCTTCACAACCTTCTCATATTTCGCCAGTTCGGCTTTCATAAACCCCCCAAACTGCTCAGGCGATGAAGCCACAGGCTCGGCCATCAAAGCTGAAAACCGCGTCTTGGCTTCTGGTGAATTCAAAGCTGCAACGAACGCCGTATTCAGTTTGGCCACGACATCAGCAGGCGTGCCAGCAGGCGCTACCAAACCCCACCAAGTGTCAATCTCAAAGCTCTTCAGCGTCTCGGCTACCGCTGGCACATCGGGCAACACCGCACTGCGTTGGGCAGTCGTCACGGCCAGCGCTTTGAGTTTGCCTGCCTTGATGTTCGCAGAGGCTGTAGCAAGGTTGTCAAAATTAAAATCGACCTGACCGCTGAGCAGCGCCAACTGTGCCGGATTGCCGCCGTTGTACGGGATATGCACCGCAAAAATACCGGCTTGCGCCTTGAACATTTCACCCGCCAAATGCCCAGCGCTGCCATTGCCTCCGCTTGCATAGTTGAGTTTTGCTGGATTCGCTTTGGCGTACTTGATGAGGTCCGCCAGTGTGTTGATTTTCAAACGCGCAGCGGTGTCGGCATTCATGACCAGTACATTCGGTACGCGCAGCATCTGCGTGATGGGGGCGAAGTCCGTCGCGGCGTTGTAGGGCATCTTGCTGTAAAGCCATGGGTTGATGGCATGGGTGGCCACGGCAGCTATGCCAATCGTCAGACCATCGGGTGCGGCCTTGGCAATTGCGTCAGCGCCAATGTTGCCACCACCACCGGGTTTGTTGTCAATGATGACGGTGCCCAGTGTGTCCTTGACGCGCTCGGCCATTAACCGGGCTGTCACATCAATCGGGCCACCCGCTGCATAGGGCACGATGATGCGTATGACTCTGGGTTGCGAGAAAGCGGGTAAAGCAGTCAGAGCAGTCAGTGCCAATGTGGCGGTGAACAGCACTGCCCTAACTGCGAATTGCCTTTTGGTGATTTGGGTGTTGGGTAGGTGGCGCATAAAAATAGTGCAGAAGATGTGGATCAAAAGCACCGGTATTGAGCGCGGGCCTTTTTTCCATGAAAAGTTTTCAAGCTGTGGCCTGCGCCTTGTCTTTTTCAGTCACAAACGAGTCTGCAAAAAACTCATCTTCTGGCAGCCCGGCATTGATGTACGCGGCTTGTGCTGAATCAACCACTATCGGCGCACCACACGCATAGACTTGATGGGCTGAAAGATCAGGCAAGTCTTTCAGCACCGCGTTGTGAACAAAGCCGGTGCGGCCTGTCCAGGCGTCTTCAGCCAGTGCATCTGAAATGACCGGCACGTAGCTCAGGTTAGGCATCTCGGCCACCTTGGCCAACACCCAGTCGTGCATGTACAGGTCTGCGGGGCGACGGCCGCCCCAGTACAGTACGGCGGGGCGTGTGATGGCCTTGAACTGCATGTGCTCAATGATCGCCTTGATCGGCGCAAAACCCGTGCCGGATGCCAGCAGAACCATCGGCTTGGTACTGTCTTCACGCAAGTAAAAGCTGCCAAATGGGCCTTCAACCCGCAAGATTTCTTTTTCCTTCATGGCGCTGAAAACATGGTCAGTGAACTTGCCGCCCGGCATGTGGCGAACGTGCAGTTCGACTTGCGGCGTTTCAAGCTGCGTATGCGGTGCATTGGCCATTGAATATGCGCGCCTTACGCCGTCCCGCAACAAGAATTCAACGTACTGACCCGCGTGATATTTAAAGACATCCGCCGCTGGCAACTGCAGGCGCAGCACCATCACATCATGCGACGCCTTGGCCAGGCTGGCGACACGGGTGGGCATTTTTTTGATCGGGAAGGCGCTTTCATCCGTCACGTTGCGCGACTCGATCACCACGTCAGACAACGCCGTGGCGCAGCAGGTCAAGATATAACCTTGCGCCGCTTCTTCAAGCGATAGCGCCTTGAGCTGGTGCGTACCTTGGGTGATACTGCCTTCGAGCTTTTTGCATTTGCATGAACCACAGGCGCCGTCTTTGCAGCCGTAGGGCAGGCCAATGCCGTTGC
>JAYVPR010000198.1:0-2089 GCA_043757245.1 Polaromonas sp.
GGTATTAGTTTCTGGCTGGGCTTGCCCGCCGCCGCCGTTCTGTGCTTTGTGATTGGTTTGATTCTGGGTTTCCCGGCACTGCGGGTACAAACCATTTACCTCGCGTTTGCCACGCTGGGTTTCAACACCGCCGTTTGGCTGGTGATGCGCAATGAAGAGTGGCTCACAGGCGGCACCTATGGCATCAACAACATTGCACGACCTGAAGTGTTTGGTTTCAGCATGGGCAGCAACCTGGCTTACTACTACTTTGTGCTGGGCGTAACGGTTATCTTGGCGCTGCTGCTCAACAGGCTGCTGCGCAGCCCCTGGGGCAAAGCCTTTACCTCGCTGCGTGACAACCCCATCCGTGCCGAGAGCCTGGGTGTGGACGTGCGCAGCTACACCCTGCTGAGTTTCGCCATTGGTGCGGTGTACGCCGGTTTGGCCGGGGCCTTGTTTGCCTCGCTGGTGGAGTTCATTGAGCCCGCGCCTTTCACGGTGGCATCAAGCATCATGATGTATTTGATGGTGGTGCTCGGTGGTGCGGGCTATTTCTTTGGCCCGGTGTTGGGGGCGGCGGCGGGCGTGATCTTGCCCGAGTGGTTGCGTTTTGCGCAAGGCTGGTATTTGTTTGTGTTTGGCTCGGCGGTGGTGTTGCTGATGATTTGGCTGCCTGATGGGCTGCTGAGCATCCCGGATCGCATGCGTGCCAAGAAGTTGGCCAAACAGGCTTCGGCGGATCGCGCTGCGGCCGCACAGGCCGCGACACAACAGGGAGCCCAAGCATGAGCACCCCATCTTTCGACCCGATTCTCAAAGTCACGGGGCTCAAAAAAGCTTACGGCGCGATTCAGGCCGTGGGCGGCGTCAGCTTTGAAGTCTTCCCGGGTGAGATTTTTGGTGTGATTGGCCCCAATGGTTCGGGCAAGACCACGCTGTTCAACTCGATGCTGGGCCAGATCACACCGGACGCTGGCAAGATTGAATTGAATGGTGAAGACGTGACGAAACTCGGCCCCTTGGAGCTGAACCGGCGCGGTATCGGTCGCACTTTTCAGACCCTGCAGGTGTTTGGCAAGATGAGCGTGCGTGACAACTTGATCGTCGCCGCGCAAGAGCACCAAGGTACGATGTTCAGCCGCATGTTCGCGCCCACCGATTCGGGCCTGGGTGCAAAGGCCGACGCGCTGATCGACCAGTTCCGCATTCGCCATGTGGCCGATAAAAAGGCGGGCGAGTTGTCTTACGGCCAGCAAAAGCTGGTGGACATCGCCATGGCCTTCATGAGCGAGCCTGATCTGGTGCTGCTGGACGAGCCTTGCGCGGGCGTTAACCCGTCGCTGGTAGGCGGTATCAGCACTTTGCTCAAAGACCTGAACCGCAACCCCAAGTTTGGTAAATGCAGTTCCTTTGTCGTGATTGAGCACAACATGGACTTTGTGATGGACTTGTGCCACCGCATCATGGTGATGGTCGAAGGCCAGGTGATGGCCATCGGCACACCAGATGAAATTCGCGCCAACAAGCAGGTGCTGGACGCCTACCTGGGAAGCTAAAGGAAGAGCCCACATGACTACTTGCATTGAATTCGACGACGTAGTGGCTGGTTACAAGGATTTCATGATCCTCAACAACCTGAGCTTCAAAGCCAAGACCGGCTCCATCACGCTCTTGCTCGGCCCCAATGGCGCGGGCAAATCCACGGTGCTCAAGACCTTGTTCGGTCTGCTCAAACCGCGCCATGGCCGGGTGCTGCTAGACGAGCAAGACGTGAGTGGCGCGACGCAAAAAGACCTGCTGGCCAAAGGCATTGCTTTTGTGCCGCAGGGCCGCAACCTGTTTGGCAAGCTGACGGTGTTGCAAAACCTGGAGCTGGGCGGCATCACCCTGGGCACCAAGACCACGCATGAACGCATTCCTGAGGTGCTGGCGTTGTTCCCGCGCGTCAAGGAGCGCATGAACAGCCTGGCGTCCAGCCTCTCCGGCGGTGAACAAAAGCAACTGGAAGTGGGGCGCGCACTGCTCTTGCGGCCCAAGGTCTTGTTAATTGACGAGCCCAGCATCGGCTTGTCACCTTTGGTGGTGCAAGACGTGTTCAAGCTTTTGC
>JAYVPR010000199.1:0-2087 GCA_043757245.1 Polaromonas sp.
CTGGTTGATGACGGTTTCGCGGTGTGGGACACGCTGGCGATTGCCGAGTACGTGGCTGAAAAGTTTCCTGAAAAAACCCTCTGGCCGCAAAACACACAAGCGCGGGCCAGGGCTCGCAGCATCTGCGCTGAAATGCACAGCGGCTTTGGCGCGCTACGCTCGGCTTGCCCGATGAACATAGAGGCCAGCCTGCCCGAGATTGGCCAGTTGATCTGGCGCGACAAACCTGCAGTGCGTACGGATGTGGCGCGTATCCTAGCGATGTGGGAGGAACTGTTGGAATCGCATGGCGGCCCCATGCTGTTCCGCGACTTCAGCATTGCTGACGCTTACTTTGCACCAGTAGCGATGCGTTTGAAAACCTATGCCATGCCTGTACCTGCCAGCATCACCGCTTACATCGAACGACTTTGCGCCACACCCGGTGTGAAGGCATGGATGGATGATGCACTGGCTGAAAACGACTTTCGGGATTTTGAAGAACCGTACCGGCTCAAGCGCTAAAAATTCAGGCCGCTAAACTTGGGCTATGGAAATTTTCATGGTTGGCGGTGCAATTAGAGACATGCTATTGGGCTTGCCCGTGCAAGACCACGACTGGGTGGTGGTGGGCAGCACGCCTGAAGAATTGGCGCAACTAGGTTACTTGCCTGTTGGCAAAGACTTTCCGGTTTTCCTGCACCCCACCACCAAAGAAGAATACGCACTGGCCCGTACCGAGCGCAAAACAGCGCGTGGTTACCACGGCTTTGAAGTCCATGCTGACCCGTCCGTCACGCTGGAGCAAGACCTGGCTAGGCGTGATCTTACTATTAATTCAATAGCTGCTTTCGCACGAATCGATTGGACTACAGACCCATTTAATGCAGATTTAGAGGCATTGATCGATCCTTTTGGGGGCCAGCATGACATTGCGACCAAGGTATTGCGCCATGTGACTGATGCCTTTCGTGAAGACCCCGTGCGCATCCTGCGGGTGGCGCGTTTTGCGGCCCGCTTTGCCGACTTCAGCATCGCGCCAGAGACGATGCAGCTGATGAAAGACATGGTGGCCCATGGCGAAGTAGATGCACTGGTGGCCGAGCGTGTTTGGCAAGAGCTGTCGCGCGGTCTGATGCAGGACAGGCCTTCGCGCATGTTCGAGGTGCTGCGCGAATGCGGCGCGCTAAAGCAGCTGCTGCCTGAGGTTGACCGGCTCTGGGGGGTGCCGCAGCGCGCTGACTACCACCCTGAAGTGGATACCGGTGTGCATCTGATGATGGTGCTCGACATGGCGGCGCAGCTTGATGCGCCACTGCCCGTGCGCTTTGCCTGCCTGATGCATGACCTGGGCAAGGGCACGACACCTGCCGACATTCTGCCCAAACACATCGGCCATGAATTGCGAAGTGCCAAGCTGTCAAAAGCAGTTTGCGAACGGCTGCGCGTACCCGTCGAATGCCGCGAACTGGCTGACGTGGTGGCGATGGAGCACGGCAACATTCACCGCAGTGCTGACCTTGGCGCGGCAGCGCTGGTGCGTTTGCTGGAAAGGTGTGATGCGTTTCGCAAGCCGCAGCGTTTTGCTGATGTGCTGCTGGCTTGCGAATGTGATGCGCGTGGTCGGTTGGGCTTGCATGATTGTGCATACCCGCAGCGCCAGCGCCTGGCCGATGTGCTGAAAGCGGCTCAGTCGGTAGTGACCAGCGGGATTGCAGAGGCTGCAATTGCTGAAGGTTTAGATGGCAAAAAGATTGGCGAGCGCGTGCATGCGGCGCGGGTGACTGCGGTGGCGCAGTACATCGACTGACTAAAAAAGTTGCGACACCAGACTAGCAATCAGGCTCAGCACAATGGTTGTCGTCAACGGAATGTAGCGCTCCTTGCCAAACAGCTTGAAGCGCAAGTCACCCGGCAGTTTGCCAAAGCCCAGCTTGTTCAGCCATGGCGTGAGAGCGCTGATGAATACCAGCGTCAAGAAAATAACGATCATCCAGCGAATCATTTTTTGTAACTACTCAGGTCGTTTTCGTCTTGTTCCCTCCCCTTCCGGGGGAGGGTTAGGGTGGGGGCAAGTGCAGAAACAGTGCCCGCATCGTGCATGCCCC
>JAYVPR010000200.1:0-2085 GCA_043757245.1 Polaromonas sp.
GCCAAAAAGAGAGTTGAGGGACATGTTGGCCAATGAATAAAAAATTCATAGGCACGAGTAACGTATTTTCTATATGTCAAGTGTTTTATTGCTTATTTCCCCAAAATGATGACTGCAATCCTTAACTTGGGTGGATTGCCTGTTTTACCCGGGACGCACGCATAGACGAGATCACGCTGTTCCAAGCGTGGTTTCAGTAGAAAAACAAGACACCATGAGTTGGTGTCATCTATTCGGATCTTTTGTCCCAAAGCGGACAGGAAAAATTCGGCTACAGAATGTAACTTATTGTTCAAAAGAGACAGGAAAACAGTTTTAAGGCTGTTTTTACACTGACCAGACCCGTTGCGGGACGATCATCAATGCTTTCGCGCAGGAGCGGATTACATTGTGTTCATTGCGATTTTTCTCGTATAAAACCTAGGCTCTACAGAGGTAAATGCAACTCCTGGCTTACTGACGTGAAGCTAACTAAAGGCGACTTCGAGTCGCACCATGGCTTAATAATAGTCATAAATTATTGAACCTGCATCAGATAAACCCCCGTCATCCAATCCGTTGGCCAGCCCGTTAGCCAAAATGTCAGCAGAAATCATGACCGTTGCAATTGAAAAAACAAAAAAGCCTTGGCGCGAAGTGTTCGCTGTTTATGCCGAGCCCGCGACGCTGCGCATGCTGCTGCTGGGCTTTTCAGCCGGGTTGCCGTTGTTGCTGGTCTTTGGCACACTCAGTTTTTGGCTGCGTGAAGCGGGCATCAACCGCACCACGATTGGCTACCTAAGCTGGGTTGGCCTGGCTTACGCCTTCAAGTGGGTCTGGGCACCACTGGTAGACCGCATGCCAATACCGGTGTTGACACGCTTGCTGGGGCGGCGGCGCAGCTGGCTGCTGGTGTCGCAACTCGTCATCATTGGCGCGTTAATTGGCATCGGCCTGACCGACCCGCGGATGGCGCTCACACCCGTGGTGTGGTGCGCGCTGGCGATTGCCTTTGGCTCGGCCACGCAAGACATTGCTCTGGATGCGTACCGCATTGAATCAGCCGATACCGACCGTCAGGCCGCGCTGGCCGCTGCCTACCAAACCGGTTACCGTATCGCCATGATTTGGGCCGGTGCAGGTGCGCTGTGGATTGCCGCACGCGCTGAAGTGGCCGGTGTGGTGGGCTACCAGCAAGGCGCATGGCAAACCGCTTACTGGGTGATGGCGGCATCGATGTTGCTGGGCGTTGCCACCGTGTTGCTGTCGCCTGAACCGGCCATGCGCCTGGTACCGCCCGCCCGCAATGCAGCCGAATGGCTGAAAAGTGCGTTGATAGAACCCTTTGCCGACTTTTTGCGCCGCTACGGCAAGCAGGCGATTTTGATCCTCGCGCTGATTGCTGTTTACCGCATCAGCGATGTGGTGATGGGCATCATGGCGAATCCGTTTTATGTCGACATGGGCTACACCAAAGATGAGGTAGCTGCGGTGACCAAAATCTACGGCGTCATCATGACGCTGGGGGGTGCGTTCGTTGGCGGTTTGCTGTCCATGCGCTTTGGCGTGATGAAGGTGCTGATGCTGGGCGCGATATTAAGCGCAGGCAGCAACCTGTTGTTTGCATGGTTGGGGTCGCGCGGCCATGACGTTTGGGCGCTGACGTTGGTGATTTCTGCCGACAACTTGTCCAGCGGTATTGCATCAGCGGCGTTTATTGCTTATTTGTCGAGCCTGACGAACATCAATTATTCAGCCACTCAGTACGCGTTGTTCAGCTCGATGATGCTGCTGCTGCCCAAGTTTTTGGCCGGGTATTCAGGGGCTTATGTCGATGCGTTTGGCTACGCCCATTTTTTTACTGCGACGGCCTTGCTGGGCTTGCCTGTGCTGGTGCTGGTTTGGCTGGCATCGCGGATGCAGACGCCACAATCTAAACCGGGAGCGTAGTCATTCAACGCAGAGTACGCAGAGGAAGCGGGTCAGAGGCAATGCTGTTCATTTAAGACCGTTCGCCCTGAGCTTGGTCGTTGGGTTGCCAGCATAGCGCCAGGCTTCGACAAGCTCAGCCCGAACGGTTTTGGGTTTAAATGAACAGCATTGGGG
>JAYVPR010000201.1:0-2084 GCA_043757245.1 Polaromonas sp.
CGAAGAAATCACCATTGCCGGCAACCTCAAAGACATGTTGATGGGCATCACCGCTGTGGGGGCAGATGCCTACAACTACGGCGCGAAAACTGTGGGGTCGATATTGGTGAACCGGATGAAGGTGGCGGGGAGTTGATCGGGCTGCAAATATGTTTTTGGGGCCGTTTTTATAGCATTATTTAGGCCTCTAGCCCAATAAATATGAGCGTTAAAAGCTATTAATAAGATAGCATTTTGAATGGCATTTCTATTTTTGGAACTTGCAGTCGACGCAGGCAAATAGCCCGCCAGAGCACTGCTGCAAGCGCCAGGTGCGTATTGCGCATCCGAAACGCTGGCTGGTGCGTATCTGCATGACGGCGGCGCACGACGTAGCCAGCGTGACGCTCGAAAATCTAATTGAATAGCTTTTAGGAGACGCTACCCATGACCCAATCACAGCAACCTTTCTCTAGAGGTATCGCATCAACTTTAAAGCGGGTGGGTTTTGCCGTCGCACTGGCGGCCCTCCAATTGATGCTGGTGGCGCACGCCGCGCCATTCACTGCAGCTGATGAAAAAACAGTACGCACCGTTGTCGAAGCGCAACTCGCTGCATTTGCAAAGGATGATGCGGTCAAGGCGTTTTCATATGCCGCGCCCAACGTCCGTAAAGCCGTGGGTACTGCCGACGCTTTTTTGACCATGGTGCGCAGAGAGTACGCGGTGGTCTATCGCCCAGCCTCAGTCGCTTTTTTGAAGGCCGAAGGCAAGGAAGACGACGTGGTGCAGCGGGTGCAGATGCTGGATGCCAGCGGCAGCTCGTATCTGGCTGTCTATAGCCTGCAGCGGCAAAAGGGCAATGTGTGGCGCATCACTGGCTGTGCAGTGGTTGAAAACAAGGGGCGTATGGCTTAAAGTGTGTCACGGTCTGTAAATAACGCCATAGCCTTTTAAATACAAGCGTTATTAGCTATATATTTTATAGCAAGTAAACGACGCATTGAACCCGGCTCAGCGCCACCGCGCAGGGTACCTTGCGAAAAAGTCGAAAGCCAAATCAACCGTGACGGCCAACAAGGCAAGTACGATTGCGCCCTGCAAAACGTAGGCCGTATTAAAACCACTCAAACCGACAATGATCGGTGAGCCCAGCGTTTTTGCGCCTACTGTGGATGCAATGGCTGCGGTGCCGATATTGATGATGACGGATGTGCGCACGCCAGACAGCCACACGGGCAGCGCCAACGGAATGTCGATATAACGCAAGCACTGTCTGCCAGATAGACCCAGGCTCAGTGCAGCTTGCTGCTGTGATGTTGGCACGCCCTGCAACCCACTGACAGTGCCCTGTACCACAGGTAGCAAGCCGTAAAGCGCCAGCGCCAGCAGTGCAGGCAGTTCGCCAAAACCAACCATAGGCACCGCCAATGCCAATACAGCAACCGGCGGAAAAACCTGGCTGGTTGCAAGCACGTTTTCAACCAGCGGCTTGAAAGATTGCCCTGATGAACGGGTGATACCGAAGCCGACAACAGTACCCACCACCACAGAAAAAAGACTGGATGCGCCCACCAGCAAAACGTGCTGCCACAGTAGCCAGGCAAACGGCTCCTGGGTGTAAAGCGGGCGATCAAGCTGCGGGAACAGGCTGGCAAACAGCGGTGTTGCATAAGGCAGCGTCAAGATGCAAGCGGCCAGTAACAAGGCTGCCCACAGCAATGGCTGCTTCAAAAGCTGCTTCATCATGACGAATGAGCCCACATTCTGGCCACGCCGATCAGCACTTTGAAAAGCGTGTCAACCAGCAAGCCCAGCGCAACGATTGGCAGTACGCCCAGCAGCACCAGGTCTTGCGCGTTGCTGAACAGCCCTTCAAACAAAATGCTGCCCAAGCCGCCCGCACCAATCAGTGCCGTGACAGCCGCCAAGCCAACGCTAGCCACAGCAGCTGTGCGCACGCCACCCAGCAGCACAGGTAACGCCAGCGGTAGCTCAATATGGATAAGCGCATTGCGTTATACACAAGTCAAAAACTCTTTATAAATCAATCACTTACAAGCGACACAAAATTGAGCAATGGGACAGTTGCGGATTACGAGAGC
>JAYVPR010000202.1:0-2081 GCA_043757245.1 Polaromonas sp.
AGATCAGCGGTTTTATGATTTGGGCTTCAGAACCTTACCCAACCGAGAGGGCCTAACTGGCATCACAAACGAGCTGGTCAACCGCATTCGCGAAGAAGAAGGCATCTAAGCGTGGTGGCCTTGCTTGACATCAATGTTCTGATCGCGCTAATTGACTCTGCCCATAAATTTCACCGCACAGCCAAGGCTTGGGCTCTTAACTGCCCAGATTCAGGCTGGGCAAGCTGCCCACTGACGCAAAACGGCTGTATCCGTATCATCAGCCAGCCAGGCTACCAACAGCCTGCGCCCCTCCAAGACGCCATTCAAACCCTGCAAACTCTTTGCCAATCACCAAAGCATCAATTCTGGCCAGATGATTTGAGCCTGTTGGACGCGACCGCGTTCGACCACCGCAAAATCCATGGCCATCGTCAGCTGACAGACTTGTATTTATTGGGCCTCGCCGTCAAGCACCAAGGCTGCTTGGTAAGCTTCGACAGCGCGATTCCCCTGAGCGCGGTCAAAGGCGCGAAAAAACAGCACTTGATGGTGCTGTGAGTTTAACTTCAGGTTTGAAACGATTGGCCTCTGCGCATATCGCTTTTTCAAGGGCTATCTAGACTTGTAGAGCAATAAATACGGGCGAAAACAGCTATAAAAAGCATAGTAACTGACACAAATAGCTGCGTAACTCCATCCACAAGACACCTCGGTGACAAGCCCTCAGTGTCTTTCCTGTGGTGCATTTAAGCTTCTGCGCTTACGATGAATTCGTACAACACAGCCAGGAGACGCTTCATGAACATCCCCAAACCCGCACCGGGACAATTGCAACGTCGTCAACTCATCGTAGCCAGTGGCCTGGCCGCTGGAGCGCTGGCTTTGCCGTCCGTCATGAACAGCGCCATGGCACAAACCGCGCCTTGGCCCAACAAGCCAATTCGCATCATCGTGGCGTTTGCCGCAGGCGGGCTGACGGACTCTTATGCGCGGCTCTATGCGGAGCAGCTCACGGCGAAATTTGGCATTCAGGCGATTGTTGAAAACAGGCCCGGCGCGGGCGCCATCATTGCGATTGACGCGGTGGCCAAGTCGCCTGCGGATGGCTACACGCTGCTCATGACCACGTCTGGCACGGTCTGGCAAAACCGCGTGCTGTACAACAAGCTGCCGTATAACCTGGACAAAGACATCGTGCCGGTGGCGTTTTACCCGTCCGGCCCGCTGGTGGTGGGCGTACCCGAGAAAATTGGCGTGAACTCGATGCGCGAGCTGATTGAATACGCGAAAAAGAACCCGACGAATATGGGCAGTTACGCGCCAGGCTCCTACCCGCAGATGGTGGCCGACCAAACCAATCGCAACGAAGGCACCAAGATCGTCACCATCAATTACCGGGGTGAATCGCCGATGTGGGTGGACGTGGCGGGCGGGCAGTTGCAGGTGGCGATTGGCAGCTACCAGTCGTTTGCCACGGTGCAGCCGCGCGGCGTCAAAGCCATTGGGGTGACGGGCTCTTACCGTTCGCCCAAACTGCCCAATGTGCCCACGCTCACGGAGCAAGGGATTGAAGGCCGCCTGGTAACACTCGAAGGCGGTTTGCCGCTGATGGCGCCCACTGGCACGCCCGAGGCGGTGCTGCGTGCGCTGTCGCAAGTGGTGGTGGACGGTGCCAATACGCCGAAAGCCTTTCAGTTGCGCGAAACGTTTGCCATCCCCAACAAGCCGAAAAACCTGAAAGAAACCCGCGAAGACTGGGCGCGGGATGTGCCTGTCTGGATCAAGCTGGCGGTGGATTTGGGCATCAAACTCGATTGAAGTTCAAGCCGGGTTCAGTTGCACGGGCGTCCCGGCAAAAGGGTTGTCGCAGCATAAAAACAGGTGATGGTTCAGTTTGAACCTGGGGTGGTTACAAATAATCCGTCACAGATTGGAAATTTGGGAAAGGCCCTTAAGTCATTGATCTCAAATGGAATCCATGCTTTCCAAATTTTGGCAATGTCCTGAATCCGTGACTTCATAGTCGTTACTTCCTGATTTCCCTATTGAAATCAAGCACTTAGCGCTCATCTGAGATTAACCCTGAAGGTGAGATCAAG
>JAYVPR010000203.1:0-2074 GCA_043757245.1 Polaromonas sp.
TGCCGCGCCCATGGCGGGTGTGACGGACAGGCCGTTTCGCATGCTGTGCAAAAAGCTGGGCGCGGGTTATGCGGTCAGTGAAATGGTGACCTCGCGCCGCGATTTGTGGGACACCCTGAAAACATCTCGCCGAGCCAACCACGATGGTGAGCCCGAGCCGATTGCCGTACAAATTGCCGGTACTGACGCGCAAATGATGGCCGATGCTGCCGCGTACAACATTGACCGGGGCGCGCAAATCATTGACATCAACATGGGCTGCCCAGCTAAAAAAGTTTGCAACAAATGGGCCGGTTCGGCGTTGATGCAAGACGAAAAATTGGCGCTTGAGATTGTTGAGGCGGTGGTCAATGCTTGCGCACCGCGCAACGTGCCCGTCACGCTCAAGATGCGCACGGGATGGGCAGAGCAGCATAAGAACGCGGTGACGATTGCACGCAATGCCCAGACTGCAGGCGTGGCCATGGTCACAGTGCACGGCCGCACACGCGAGCAAGGTTACAAAGGCTTGGCTGAATACGACACGATTGCAGAAGTCAAAGCCGCGTTAACGATTCCGGTGGTGGCCAATGGCGACATCACCAGCGGCCCAAAGGCGCGTGATGTGCTGGCTTACACTGGCGCAGATGCTGTGATGTTAGGCCGCGTAGCGCAAGGCCGGCCCTGGATATTTCGGGAAGTGGTGCACTTTTTGGCCACCAGCACGCAGCTGGCACCACCATTGGTGATGGATGTCAAACGCCTGCTGATCGATCACTTGCAAGACCATTACGATTTGTATGGCGAGTTCACGGGCGTGCGCAATGCGCGCAAGCATATTGGCTGGTATGTACGTACTTTGCCGGGCGGCGAGATGTTTCGTGCGCGGATGAATGCGCTGGTGGACGCTGAAACCCAATTGCGTGCCGTGGCTGATTTTTTTGATGGCTTGAGTGATGCGGCAGACCGCGTGCCGTTAGCGTATGCGGATGACAATAAAAATGAAGAGGAATGCAGCGTATGAGTAAAAAACAAATTGAAGAGTGCATACGCGCCAGCCTGGACGGCTACTTCAACGATCTGCGCGGCACGGAGCCTGACCGCATGTACGACATGATGGTGCGCGTGGTTGAAAAGCCGCTGCTCGAAGTGGTGATGCAGCAAGCTGACCAGAATCAGTCACGCGCCGCCGAGTGGCTGGGTTTGAACCGCAATACGCTGCGCAAAAAGCTGGTTGAGCACAAGCTGATCCAATAAATTTACAACAACAAAAAAAGATAAGAATGAACGCACTGATTTCCGTCTCCGATAAAACCGGTATCCTTGAATTTGCTCAAGACTTGCATGCACTCGGCATCAAGCTGTTGTCTACCGGCGGCACCGCCAAGCTGCTGCTTGAGAATGGCTTGCCGGTCACTGAAGTGGCCGACCACACTGGTTTTCCCGAAATGCTGGATGGTCGTGTTAAAACTCTGCATCCGAAAATCCACGGCGGCCTGTTGGCGCGGCGTGATGTGCCTGAACACATGGCAGCGTTGAAAGATCACGATATTGCGACCATCGACCTCCTTGTTGTCAATCTGTACCCGTTTGAAGCTACCGTGGCCAAACCAGGCTGCACCCTTGAAGACGCGATTGAAAACATTGACATTGGCGGTCCGGCCATGGTGCGCTCGGCGGCCAAAAACTGGAAAGATGTGGGCGTGCTGACCGATGCATCTCAGTACGCTGGCGTGCTGGCCGAGTTGAGGGCAGAGGGCAGACTGACAGACAAAACAAAGTTCGCCTTGTCAGTGGCAGCGTTTAACCGCATCAGCCAGTACGACGGCGCGATCAGTGACTATTTGTCCAGCATTCAGTCTGACGGCAGCCACGCGCAGTTTCCGGCGCAATCCAACAGCCGTTTTGTGAAGCTGCAAGACCTGCGCTACGGAGAAAATGCTCACCAACAAGCCGCGCTGTACCGCGACTTGTATCCCGCACCGGGCTCGCTCGTCACGGCCAAGCAGCTGCAAGGCAAGGAGCTGAGCTACAACAACATTGCGGATGCGGATGCTGCGTGGGAATGCGTGAAGAGTTTTAGCGGGCCTGCATG
>JAYVPR010000204.1:0-2069 GCA_043757245.1 Polaromonas sp.
GCAATCACGGTGCTTGCTCCTGAACCCGCCGCCCGCTTGGCTGCGAGGATTTTGGTGATCATGCCGCCACTGCCAATGCTGGACCCGGCGCCGCCTGCCATCGTCTCCAGCGCCGCGTCACCGGCCTTGCCAATGTCCACAAAACGGGCGCTTGGGTCTTTGCGTGGGTCAGCCGTGTACAGCCCTTTCTGGTCGGTCAAAATAATCAACGCATCGGCTTCGACCAGGTTGGCGACCAGCGCGGCCAGCGTGTCGTTGTCGCCAAACTTGATCTCGTCGTTGACGACCGTGTCGTTTTCGTTGATGACTGGCACCACTTTCAGGCTGAGCAGCGTCAGCAAAGTTGATCGGGCGTTCAGGTAGCGCTCGCGATCGGCCAGGTCAGCGTGCGTCAACAGCACCTGAGCGCTGCCAATGCCGTTTTCACGCAGCTTGCTTTCATACACCTGCACCAGGCCCATCTGGCCGACGGCAGCGGCGGCTTGCAGTTCATGAATCGCTTTGGGGCGAGTCGCCCACTTCAAGCGCTTCATGCCTTCAGCAATGGCGCCGCTGCTGACCATGATGACTTCGCGTCCGTCCTTGACCAGCGCAGCCAGTTGCTCGCACCATTGGCCGATGGCTTGGGCATCCAGCCCACGGCCTTCGTTGGTGACCAAACTGGAGCCAACCTTGACCACAATGCGTTTGGCATTCAAGAGGACGCTGGTGCCAGGAGTTTCTTGCATTTTTAGAATTTAAGCCTGATTGAAGGCATTTTTCGGCTGTTTTTGGATGGCTTTTAGGGGTATAGCCCAATAAATATGGGCTTAAATAGCTATTAAAATAATAGCAAACCTAACCTATTCAGGCGGCAACACCACAAAGCGCGGATCAATTTCCTCTACGGGCTGTTCGCTTTTTTGCACTTTCTTGACGTGCTGGTAAATCGTCTTGATCAGGTGTTCGCAGCCCTCACGCGTCAGGGCTGATATTTCAAACACCGGGCCTTTGAACTTGAAGCGCTTGACAAAATCTTTAACAATCTCGGCGCGCTTGTCGTTGTCAATCATGTCCAGCTTGTTCAGCACCAGCCAGCGCGGTTTTTTAAACAGCGCGTCGTCGTATTTTTTCAGTTCGCCCACAATCGCTTTGGCCTGCGCCACCGGGTCCACACTTTCGTCAAACGGCGCCAGATCCACAATATGCAGCAGCAGGCGGGTGCGCTCCAGGTGGCGCAAAAACAAATGGCCCAGGCCCGCGCCTTCAGACGCGCCTTCAATCAAACCCGGTAAGTCAGCCACCACGAAACTTTGCTCAGGCGCGACGCGCACCACGCCCAGGTTGGGGTGTAGAGTGGTGAAAGGGTAGTCGGCAATACGTGGCCGGGCGTTTGACACAGCGGTGATAAACGTTGACTTGCCCGCATTGGGCATGCCCAGCAAGCCCACATCAGCCAGCACTTTGAGCTCCAACTTCAAGCTTTTACGCTCGCCGGGCCAGCCTGGCGTCTTGCTGCGCGGTGCGCGGTTGGTTGAGCTTTTAAAACGCAGGTTGCCAAAACCACCATCGCCGCCTTTGGCAATCAGGATCTGCTCGCCCGGTTCCATCAGCTCGAACAACACTTCGCCTGTTTCCGAGTCACTCAAAATACTGCCGACTGGCATTTTCAGGATCACGTCATCGCCCTTGGCACCGAACATGTCAGAACCCATGCCGTGGCCACCGTTTTTTGCATCGTGGCGGCGTGAAAACCGGAAGTCGACCAGCGTGTTCAGGTTGATGTCGGCTACCGCATACACATGCCCGCCGCGTCCACCGTCCCCACCGTTTGGCCCGCCAAATTCTTTGTACTTTTCATGACTGAACGAGACGCAGCCCGCCCCGCCATCACCAGCGGCAATGTCAATAAAGGCTTCGTCAACGAATTTCATGGTGAGGCTCAGGTTGGCTAATAGGGACGTAGTCTATAAGGGACGTAGTCTATAAATAAAAAAGCCCCGACTGGTCGGGGCTTCCACAATGTCAAGTTGTTGTCAAAAAGACATGTCGAAGTGATCGTTATGCCGGGCTGGCAACAGCCGTCACGC
>JAYVPR010000205.1:0-2069 GCA_043757245.1 Polaromonas sp.
ACCCGGTCCATGGTGTATTGGCGGGCACGGTGCCAGCAGTCTTCTGCCGCGCCCAGAGCGCCCCAGGCGATGCCGTAGCGGGCCTTGTTCAGGCAGCCGAAGGGGCCTTTAAGGCCGCTCACATTGGGCAGCATATTTTCTTCAGGCACAAACACGCCGTCCATCACGATCTCGCCAGTAATGGAGGCTCTGAGACTCATCTTGCCTTCGATCTTGGGGGCACTCAAACCTTTCATGCCCTTTTCCAGTATGAAGCCTCGAATCGACTCTTGCCCGCCCGTATTGCCGTCCGGGTCGGTCAATTTGGCCCAGACTACAAACACATCGGCAATCGGTGAATTGGTGATCCACATTTTTGCGCCGTTCATGATGAAGCCGTCAACGCCATCATGCGTGGCTGGCTTGGCGCGGCTGAGCATGCTGGCCGGGTCAGAGCCGTGGTTCGGTTCGGTCAGGCCAAAGCAGCCAACCCATTCGCCGGTAGCCAGTTTGGGCAGGTATTTTTGTTTTTGCGCCTCACTGCCGTAGGCGTTGATGGGGTGCATGACCAGTGAAGACTGCACGCTGATCGCGCTGCGGTAGCCGCTGTCAACCCGTTCGACTTCGCGTGCTATCAAACCGTAAGCCACATAGCTCAGGCCCGCGCAACCGTAGCCTTCAATCGTTGAGCCCAAAAAGCCCATCGCACCTGCCTCGTTCATGATCTCGCGGTCAAACTTCTCATGCCGAGCGGCCATCAGCACGCGGGTTTGCAGCTTGTCCTGGCAAAACTGGTGTGCCGCCTCTTGAATTGCGCGCTCGTCATCGCTGAGCTGATCCTCCAACATGAAAGGGTCTTCCCACTTGAATTTGGCTTTGACATTGGTTTTCATGAAAAATGTGTCCTTGAGAATGATCAGGTGAAGATCTTTGTAAATGCTTTGGGTTTAAAGTGTATCGGGCATCTTTGCCACCGTACAGTACAACCCTGAACCATACATCACAACAGGAAACAAGTTTATGAGTCAAGTTCAAACCATCACTCTGGGCGGCGGCTGCTTTTGGTGCACTGAGGCGGTTTTTGTCAAAGTGCGAGGCATCACGGACGTCGAATCTGGTTACAGTAACGGCCAGGTCAGTCGCCCCAGCTACGAAGACGTTTGCTCCGGTCGCACCGGCTGCAATGAAGTCGTCAAACTTGAGTACGACCCGGAACAGATATCGTTGAACCAGATACTCGAAATCTTTTTTGTCGTACACGATGCCACCACCCTGAATCGCCAGGGCAACGACAGCGGCACACAGTACCGCAGCGGCATTTACCATTCAACTGACGAGCAAAAACAGGTCGCCAACGACATGATTCGCCAGATGAGCCAGGACAAGCTGTTTGGCAACCCCATCGTGACGGAAGTGCAACCGCTGGCCAATTACTGGCCAGCCGAGGCCTACCACCAGGACTACTTTGAGAACAACCCGAACCAGGGGTATTGCGTGGCGGTGGCGGGGCCGAAAGTGGCCAAGTTTCGTAAGACGTTTGCGTCGCTGGTGAAAAATTGAGTGCTGTATTTTGATTGCGATAGAGTGATAGCGCTTTAAAATAAAATGCTATCATTGAGGTGTGAACAGTAAACATCAAAAAGTCTTGTACAGCCTGTTTGCGCATCCCATCAACGGCAACATTCCTTGGGATCGTATTGAGGCATTGTTGGTAGCGGTAGGCTGCCAAGTTGTTGAGGGCAATGGCTCATCTGTGATGTTTGAGAAGAACGGTAACCGCGCTTACTTTCACCGTCCGCACCCGCAGCGTGCGGCGCTGAACTACCGCATCAAAGCTGTGCGGGATTTTTTGACAAAATTGGAGATAACGCCATGAAAACAGCCAACAAAAACAGTATTGATAGTGCTATGAAAAATTCAATGACCTACAAGGGTTATGTCGCCAGCATGACCTTTGATGCCGATGACCGCATTCTGGTCGGGCGTGTTTTACACATTGACGACATCATCAGCTTTCATGGTGAATCGGTCACCGAGTTTGAGGCTGCTTTTCATGACAGCGTGGACGATTACATGGCCAGTTGCGAAAA
>JAYVPR010000206.1:0-2068 GCA_043757245.1 Polaromonas sp.
AGCGCCGGAGTCTTTGCTGCGCTGCTGAATGCGCCACAGCGTGGCCAGGCGTTCGCTGATCAGGTCTTGATGCGGCGAAAAGGTGTCGTAAGGCAGCGTTTCCCAGTCGGGGAAGAGCGCGCACCGCAAGTCGGGCGCAAAAAACGCCAGCTCCTGCATCAGGCGCTGGGCGGTGGTGGCATCAGACGTGACGATGGCGGTGAGCTTGCCAGCGGCTTTTTCTCGGGCGCCGAGCTGCCCGATGAAAAGCGAATCTGCCGAGCCAACGGGCTGGGGCAGTGTGTAGCGCTTGCCAGGAATCAGTTTTGGTAAGGGTTTGGGTAAGTCCATGACTCTGATGAATTAAATATCGGCAGAAAATGCAAAGCACCCCAAACCAAAAAGAGTGGGGTGTATGCAGATCAACATCGTCATTTTAGAATTTATGATGACGGCATGACGACAGATGCTTCTAAGCCCCGATTTTTTGCTTTGATTCCGTGTGCTGGCGGTGGCAGCCGGGCGCGCACGCAAGGCCCCAAACAGTACCAATTGCTGGCAGGCAAATCTATGGTTTGGCATACGCTGAGCGCGTTTCGGGCGCTGCCTGCTTTTGCGGGGTTGTGGGTCGTCGTGTCGCCAGCAGATGATGGGTTTGCACAGGCCTGCCCAGATTTTGGCGAGGCGCATGACCATGAGGTAGTAGTAGCTACTGGCGGCCTGACCCGTGCAGCCAGCGTTTGCAACGGTCTGAAAGCGCTTTTAAAGCAATCGGCCAAACCGGATGACTGGGTACTGGTTCACGACGCTGCACGCTGCCTTATCACGCCAGCGCAAATCACCGCCCTGCTAGACGCTTGCCAAAACGATGCGGTTGGCGGCTTGCTGGCACTGCCTTTGCCAGACACGCTCAAAAGCAGCGCAGTGGGCCGTGTGGCAGCAACAGTGGATCGAAGTGACAAATATCTGGCACAAACGCCTCAGATGTTTGGTATCGGGGCTTTGATTGCCGCGCTTGAGGCGGCTGAAAAAATGGGGGTAGTCGTCACGGATGAGTCGAGCGCCATGGAAGCGCAGGGTTTGCGGCCGCTGTTGGTGCCCGGCAGTGCGCAGAACTTCAAAGTCACTTACCCTGAAGACTTTGCTCTGGCCGAAGCTATTTTAAAAAGCCGAATGAAGGTAAGCCCATGACCGCAGACACCCCCAACATGCCTTCATTTCCATCACTCCGAATAGGAGAAGGCTGGGACTGCCACGCGCTGGTGCCAGGCCGCAAGCTCGTCGTTGGCGGGGTCGAGGTGCCGCACAGCACAGGTTTGCTGGGCCATTCGGATGCCGATGTGCTGCTGCACGCCATCATCGACGCGCTGCTCGGTGCTGCCGGGTTGGGCGATATTGGCGCCCACTTTTCTGACAGCGATGCCAAGTTCAAGGATGCTGATTCGATTGTTCTGTTGATAGAAACTGCACGGCTGGTTGCCGTACAAGGCTACAAAATTGGCAATATAGACAGCACTGTCATCGCCGAAGCGCCTAAACTGGCCAGCCACATACCAGCGATGAAACAGCGCATTGCCGATGCGCTGGGGCTGGCCGCTGACCGCGTCAACATCAAAGCCAAAACCGCTGAAAAGCTCGGCCCGGTGGGGCAAGGTTTGAGCATGGAGGCGCGGTCGGTGGTGCTATTATTTAGATAGCTTCTTGCGCCCGAATTTATTGGGCTAAAGACCGACTTTATGCATAAAAACGTATCTACTCACCTCTCTTTTACCCCTTCCCCTGCCGGGGGAAGGTTGGGATGGGGGCACGCGCGATGCCGCCACTGTTTCTGCACTTGCCCCCACCCTAACCCTCCCCCGGAAGGGGAGGGAACAAGACGAAAACGACCTGAGTAGTTACATAAGAATAGCTGTTTTTCAGATTTTAATGTCTGGCAGTCCAATCTAAACCTCAATTCAATACACCAATCGTTCAGGCCTGATTTCTTGCAGAATAGTGGTGGAAATCTCTTCGATCGATTTGGTGGTGGTTGATAGCCAGCGTATGCCTTCGCGGCGCATCATGGCTTCGGCTTCGTGAATTTCATGAC
>JAYVPR010000207.1:0-2066 GCA_043757245.1 Polaromonas sp.
CGACACCAACGAAATGATTGACGCATCTGGCAAATACAAAAAAGCCGTGGTCATCGGTGGCGGCCTGCTCGGCCTGGAAGCTGCCAACGGCCTGATGCTGCGCGGCATGGATGTCAGCGTGGTGCATGTGATGCCAACGTTGATGGAGCGTCAGCTCGACAGCGTAGCCGGCAAATTACTGCAAAAGTCACTGGAAGACCGTGGCCTGAAATTTTTAATGGGCGCGCAAACGCAAGAGCTACTCCCCGCCGTTCGCCCTGAGCCGCCCGTCCTGAGCGCTGTCGAAGGGGTCGAAGGGTCTGAGGGGCTTGGACAAGATCAGCCTGAACGGGTTGGAGCTATCAAATTCAAAGATGGCACTGAGCTAGCAACCGATTTGGTAGTGATGGCCGTCGGCATTCGCCCAAACACGGCGCTGGCCGAGTCGATGCGTCTTTACTGCAACAAAGGGATTGTGGTGAACGACACCATGCAAACCACCACCGATGCGCGCATTTACAGCGTGGGTGAGTGCGCTGCACACCGGGGTATTGCTTACGGCCTGGTTGCGCCTTTGTTTGAACAAGCCAAAGTTGCTGCCAACCACCTGGCGCAGTTCGGCATTGGCCGATACACCGGCTCACTCACCTCTACCAAACTCAAAGTCACCGGCATTGACCTGTTCAGCGCGGGTGACTTCATGGGCAGCGAAGGCGCTGAGGAAATCATCATGAGTGACCCCTTCGGCGGCGTCTATAAAAAGCTGGTCATCAAGGACGACAAGCTGGTCGGTGCCTGCCTGTACGGCGACACGGTAGACGGCAGCTATTACTTCAAACTTTTGAGAGAAGGCCGCAGTGTGGCCGACATCCGCGACAAGCTGATGTTTGGTGAGTCCAGCATTGGCGACACCGGCCATGAGGGCCATACCAAAGCGGTGAGCATGCCCGACACGGCCGAGGTCTGCGGCTGTAATGGCGTGAACAAGGGCACGATTTGTAAAGCCATCAAAGAAAAGGGTTTGTTCACACTGGACGAGGTGCGCAAGCACACCAAGGCCAGCGCATCATGCGGCTCATGTACCGGGCTGGTGGAGCAGATACTGATGTTTACAGCGGGCGGCGACTATTCAGCCACGCCAAAACTCAAAGCCATGTGCAGCTGCACCGATCACGGGCATCAGGCGGTGCGGGACGCGATCCGCACCAACAAGTTGCTGACGATCAAAGACGTTCAAAAATTCATGGACTGGAAAACGCCGAACGGTTGTGCAAGCTGCCGCCCGGCCGTCAACTATTACCTCATCAGCACCTGGCCCAAAGAAGCCAAAGACGACCCGCAAAGCCGCTACATCAACGAGCGCAGCCATGCCAATATTCAAAAAGACGGCACGTACAGCGTGATTCCGCGGATGTGGGGTGGCGAGACGACGGCCAGCGAGCTGCGGCGCATTGCCGATGCTGTGGACAAATACAAAATCCCAACCGTCAAGGTCACGGGTGGCCAGCGTATTGACTTGCTGGGCGTTAAAAAAGAAGATTTGGTGAATGTGTGGAAAGACATTGGCATGCCATCAGGCCATGCTTATGCCAAAGCGCTGCGCACCGTTAAAACCTGCGTAGGCAGCGAGTGGTGCCGCATGGGCACGCAAGACTCAACCCAAATGGGCAAAGACCTGGAGCGCGCGATGTGGCGCATGTACGCACCGCACAAGGTCAAGTTTGCCGTTAGCGGCTGCCCACGCAACTGCGCTGAATCCGGCATCAAGGACGTGGGCATTATTGGTGTGGATTCAGGCTGGGAGATGTACATCGCCGGCAATGGCGGTATCAAGACCGAAGTGGCGCACTTCTTTGTGAAAGTCAAAACAGCGGCTGAAGTGCTTGAATACACAGGTGCCTTTTGCGAGTTGTACAGACAAGAGGGCTGGTACCTGGAGCGTACCGTGCACTACGTCAACCGGGTTGGCCTGGACTATGTGAAGAAGAAAATCCTGGAAGACCATGAAGGCCGCAAGGCGCTATGGGCACAGTTGCAGTTTGCACTGGATGGTGAGCCTGACCCGTGGTTTGAGCTGAAAGAAGCAG
>JAYVPR010000208.1:0-2063 GCA_043757245.1 Polaromonas sp.
ACGTTGCCGTGGTGGCGGCGACTGATGCGCAAAATCGGCTTGTCAGTACGCACGTCAAACTCGCCCGCTACCTCGGCTGTCGGTAAAAACTGTTGCAGCACAGCGGCTGCAATTTCAGCATCGGCGACTGTGTCCAGGTTCAAATGAACGCCGTCGGCAATCGCTTTCAAAGCCTCCGCATCCATGAAACCGCGCAGACGGGCAATCACGGACTCTGCCAACTGGTGCTTGCGCGCCAGCTCGCCCAGCGTATCGCCCGTCAGTACGGCACTACCCTCCGCACCCGTTTGCACTGACGCGTCTTTCAGCGCAATACGTAGCAAAAAAGTATCCAGCGCGCCAGTGTCCTTGAGGTACTGCTCTTCTTTACCGGCTTTGACTTTGTACAACGGCGGCTGGGCAATGTAGATGTGGCCGCGCTCGACCAGCTCCGGCATCTGGCGGTAGAAGAACGTCAGCAGCAAGGTGCGGATGTGCGCGCCGTCAACGTCAGCATCGGTCATGATGATGATGCGGTGGTAACGCAGCTTGGCCACGTTGAAATCGTCACTACCGGTGCTGCCACCGGCCTTGCCAATGCCGGTGCCCAGTGCGGTGATGAGTGTGAGAATTTCATTGCTGGTCAAAAGCTTTTCATAGCGCGCTTTTTCGACGTTCAAAATCTTGCCGCGCAACGGCAGGATGGCCTGAAATTTACGGTCCCGGCCTTGCTTGGCCGAGCCGCCTGCGGAGTCACCCTCAACCAGGTAAATCTCACACATTGCCGGATCTTTTTCTTGGCAGTCAGCCAGCTTGCCGGGCAAGCCCATACCGTCGAGTACACCTTTGCGGCGCGTCATGTCGCGGGCTTTGCGGGCAGCTTCGCGGGCGCGCGCTGCCTCAATGATTTTGCCAACAATAATTTTTGCGTCCGCTGGGCGCTCTTGCAAGTAGTCGTGCAGCAGCCTGCTGACGATGTCTTCTACTGGCCCGCGCACCTCACTTGAAACCAGCTTGTCTTTGGTCTGGCTTGAGAATTTTGGCTCAGGTACTTTGACACTCAACACGCAGCACAGGCCTTCGCGCATGTCGTCACCCGTGACTTCAACCTTGGCTTTTTTGGCAATTTCGCTGTCGTCAATGTACTTGTTGATGACACGGGTCATGGCTGCGCGTAAGCCGGTCAGGTGCGTACCGCCGTCCCGCTGGGGAATGTTGTTGGTAAAACAAAGCACCTGCTCGCTGTAGCCGCTGTTCCACTGCATCGCCACTTCGACACCAATGTTGGTGCCTTGGTCACTTTGGCGGTCACCCATGGCGGCAAAGACGTTCGGGTTCAAAACCGTTTTGCCTTTGTTGATGAAGTCTACAAAACCCTTCACGCCGCCCGCGCCTGCAAAGTCATCTTCCTTGCCAGTACGTTCGTCTTTCAGGCGAATCTTCACGCCATTGTTCAAAAAACTCAGCTCGCGCAGGCGTTTGCTCAAAATTTCATAATGAAAGTCAGAGTTGGTCTGGAAAATTTCAAGATCAGGCAGAAAGTGAACCTCAGTGCCACGCTTGTCGGTGTCGCCCATCACCTTCATTGGAGAGACTTCAACACCGCCGATCTTTTCAATGATTCGGTTTTGTACGAAGCCTTTCGAAAACTCCATGACATGCACCTTGCCGTCACGGCGAATCGTCAGGCGCAGCATTTTGCTGAGTGCATTCACGCAGCTCACGCCCACGCCGTGCAGGCCGCCGGATACCTTGTAGCTGTTCTGGTTGAACTTGCCACCCGCATGCAGCTCGGTCAAAGCAATTTCGGCTGCCGAACGCTTGGGCTCGTGCTTGTCGTCCATCTTAATCCCGGTCGGGATGCCGCGCCCGTTATCGGTCACGCTGATGGAGTTGTCGGTATGAATGGTGACAACGATGTCGTCACAGTGGCCTGCCAATGACTCATCAATCGAATTGTCGACCACTTCAAACACCAGGTGGTGTAGGCCCGTGCCATCGGACGTGTCACCGATGTACATGCCGGGGCGTTTACGCACGGCTTCCAGACCTTCCAGAATTTGAATCGAACCCTCACCATAGGC
>JAYVPR010000209.1:0-2058 GCA_043757245.1 Polaromonas sp.
GGACTGGAAAACGCCCAACGGCTGCGCCTCTTGCCGCCCAGCCGTCAACTACTACCTGCTCAGCTCCTGGCCCAAAGAGGCCAAAGACGACCCGCAAAGCCGCTACATCAATGAGCGCAGCCACGCCAACATCCAGAAAGATGGCACCTACTCGGTCATCCCGCGCATGTGGGGCGGCGAGACCACGGCCAGTGAGCTGCGCCGCATCGCCGACGCGGTGGACAAGTACAAAATCCCCACCGTCAAAGTCACCGGTGGCCAGCGCATTGACTTGCTGGGCGTGAAGAAGGAAGACCTGCAAAACGTCTGGAAAGACATCGGCATGCCCAGCGGCCACGCCTACGCTAAGGCGCTGCGCACGGTCAAAACCTGCGTGGGCTCTGAGTGGTGCCGCATGGGCACACAAGACAGCACCCAGATGGGCAAAGACCTGGAGCGCGCCATGTGGCGCATGTACGCACCGCACAAGGTGAAATTTGCGGTGAGCGGCTGCCCACGCAACTGTGCCGAATCCGGCATCAAGGACGTGGGCATCATCGGCGTGGACAGCGGCTGGGAGATGTATGTCGGCGGCAACGGCGGCATCAAGACCGAAGTCGCCCACTTCTTCACCAAGCTCAAAACCGCTGAAGAAGTGCTGGAGTACACCGGTGCCTTCATGCAGCTCTACCGCGAAGAAGGTTGGTACCTGGAGCGCACCGTGCATTACATCGGCCGCGTAGGCCTGGACCATGTGAAGAAAAAAGTGCTGGACGACGCCGAAGGCCGCAAAGCCCTGTGGGAGCGTTTGCAGTTCACGCTGGATGGCGAGCCCGACCCCTGGTTCGAGCAGCAAAAGGCCAGCGTGGATGTGCGTCAGTTTGAGAAGATCAATGCCTAAATCAGGCGCTGATCCTTTAAAACATTGCGTATGCAGCTATATAAAAGAGAGCAGCTAATGCAGCGACGTTCTGTTTTAAACGCACTCCTGACAGGTGCCAGCACGCTGGTGCTACCCCTGTCGGCCTCGGCCCAGGTCATCAGCATCAATGACGCCATCAACAAGGCAGGACGCCAGCGCATGCTGAGCCAGCGCGCCGCCAAAAGCTATATGGCGCTGGGCCAGGGCGTGCTGCCCGATGCAGCCAGCAAAACCATGGCTGCGTCGATAGCGCTGTTTGACCGCCAGTTGGTGGAGCTCAAAGCGTTTTCACCCACGCCCGACATTAAAACGACATACAACGAGCTGGAAGCCGCCTGGAGCGAATACAAAACCGCACTGATCGGCAATGCGCCGGACAAGACCGGCACGGCCAACGTCATCCTGATGTCGGGCAAGGTTCTGAAACTGGCCAACCAGGGCACGGTGCAGCTCGATGGCGTGTCAGGCAAGCCCACCGGGCATCTGGTCAACGTGGCCGGCCGTCAGCGCATGGCGGCCTTCTACCTGGCAGCGAGTTGGGGGGTGCAGAGCACCGCGTCGGAGGCGGAGGTCACCAAGGCGCGCGATGAATTCGTCAAGGCCCACGCTCTGCTTTCAACCGCCCCGGAAGCCACCGTTGCCATCAAGGCTGACCTTGAACAGGTGGGCTCGCAGTTCGTTTTCTTTGAAGCGGCGCTACGCAACTTGAAGTCAGGCACAGGCGACATCCAGGCGCAAGCCAATGTGTTCACGACCAGCGAGCGCATCCTTCAAGTGATGAACAACGTGACCGGTTTGTACGAGAAAATTAGCACATAAACAGGGCTATAGCCCTTTAAAAACTAGCGCAATCAGCTATTAATAAGTGAGCACATCATGAGTGAATGGAAAATCATCTGTCGCGTTGAAGACATCCCCGTACTGGGTTCGCGCCGCGTCGCACGCCCGGTTGGCATGGACGTGGCCGTATTTCGCAACGACCAAGACCAGGTCTTCGCCCTGCTCGACCGCTGCCCGCACAAAGGCGGCCCCTTGAGCCAAGGCATTGTGTTTGGCACCAGCGTGGCCTGCCCGCTGCACAACTGGACGATAGGCCTGTGCGATGGTCAGGCATCGGCTCCCGACGAAGGCTGCACACCGAGGTTCGCGGTGCAGGT
>JAYVPR010000210.1:0-2056 GCA_043757245.1 Polaromonas sp.
CTGGTGATGTCTTCACCGGCTCTGGACGCCGGACTGGGTGCCTTTCAAAAGCTGCTGCTCAAAGTGCTGCCTGGCGTACTGCCCAACCTGTGTGTGGGCAACGGACTGGACGCGAACCTCATCTCGCATGACCCGCAGGTGGTCAAAGCCTATTTTGCCGACCGGCTGGTACACAACAAAATCTCGCCCCGGCTGGGTCAGTTCATCGCCACTGCGGGCCGTGCCACCTTGGCCGCTGCCGTTAACTGGCAAACGCCCACGCTGCTGATGTATGCAGGTGCTGACCGATTGGTCAACCCCGCAGGCAGTGACGAATTCACCAGGTTAGCCACAACTTCAAAAGCTAACAAGCCAGGACTGGTGACAGCCAAACGCTTTGACGGCTACTACCACGAGCTGTTCAATGAGCTGGATGCTGGGCCGGTGTTTGAGCTGCTTGAAAAATGGCTGGATGCCCGGTTTTAAGCATTTTTTCAGGATTTTTGGCCATTTTCAGGTAATTAATCGGGCTCTAGGCCAATAGATATGTGCGCGAGCAGCTATAAATATAATAGCGTTTATATATCCCTATTGTGACGCCGTGACAAGCCGTCAAAAGCTTCCCACCCTCTGTTTTTGCTAGCATCGCATACATGTCAGAGTCAATACACGTTGTGCCAGCGCCGCTGGACGCGCCCAACTCCAGATTGATGCTGGTGGACAGCAATGACTACACAGCGTCCATCCTGATTGAGGATTTGCGCCGCCGTGGGCTGGGCTACATCCATTGGGTGGCCAGCACGCTGGAACTGCCGCGGGTACTGGAAACCACCGAGCCAGACATTGTGGTGTTTAACTACCATTCAGACCAGCCCGACAACCTGATGGTCTGCAGCACCATCAAGCTGATGGCCCCACTAGCCGCTACGGTGGTGATTGCCTCGCCTGGTCCGGCGCTCAAGGCGGTGCGTCATTGGGCCAAACAGACCAGCAGCATCGATGTCATCATTGAAAAGCCCTTGTCTGACGAACGATTCTTCATCACGGTTACCGAGTTGCTACGCGTCAAAACCGCGACACGAGAGGCGAATGCGCGCGTGGCACGGCTGTCCAACCTGGTACCAGACGGCGCGCTGTCGGTCATGGACAGCGTTTTTAATGACGAGGCTGAAATTTTCGAAGCGGCTGTTCTGTTTACCGATATTCGCGGCTCATCCCAGCTGATACGGGACACGCCGCCACAGATATTTTTCGAAAACCTGAACGCCTTGCTTAGCGCCCAGGCAGCACAGGTGCGTAACCATCAAGGCTCTGTCGTGAAGTACACCGGAGACGGCATGATGGCGGTGTTTCGGGGGATGGGGCGCTCCTACCTGGCCCTGCGCTGCGGCCTGGCGCTTGCCGCTCTTGACGGCAAGCACCCGTTTCCCTTTGGTATCGGTATTGCCCAGGGGCTGGCACTGGCTGGCTTCATTGGCGACTCTACCCAGGACGGGCAAAAGCGCCAGTACGACGTGGTGGGTGCCACCGTTCATCTGGCGGCGCGCTTGTGCGAGATGGCCAATCGCGGCGAAGTGATTGCCACCCGGGACCTCAACAAGGCAGCGCGTGTAACTTCGCCGGTACCGCGCCTCCTCACAGGCGTGACGGTCAGGGGCTTAGACATGCAGATCGACTGCCTCGCCTTCACGCCTGAAAGCGCAAAACCAGTACAACAGGAGTCTGAAAAATGAAAGAGCAGTTTGATGCAGCCCAGATCAGCAAAGTGATCGACCAGGCGCTGGTTTACCAGTGCGCCTGCCCGGCGCAGGTGTGCCGCGCCATCTTTGAGCTGAGGGAGCTGTACGAGTACCAGATGAACTGCGCCAATGACTCGGTTAACGATGCACTGGTGCACCAGACCATTGCTGCGGCTACCGAAAAGTCGCACGAGGTCATGGAGGAATGCCTGAAGAATATCCTCGAAATTGAGGGCTGGGACCAGACCACGTTCACGATGCCGCAGGCGCTCAAGAAAAAGCCAGCCCGCGCGCTTTGAAAAACCTCCGCGCGGTATCAGGCCAGCGTAAAAATTTTG
>JAYVPR010000211.1:0-2050 GCA_043757245.1 Polaromonas sp.
GCGCCTGGCGCTGGACGCCGCCGATGTGTACGAACGCCTGGGCACGCCCGAGGGCGAGCTGGCCCTGGCCGAGTGCGTGGTGTACCTGGCCGTGGCGCCCAAGTCCAACGCGGTGTACAAGGCCTTTAACGAAGCCAAGGCCTTCATCAAAAAAGACGGCACTCGCCCGGTGCCCATACACCTGCGCAACGCGCCCACCAAGTTGATGAAAGAGCTGGACTACGGCAAAGGCTACCGCTATGCGCACAACGAAGAGGGCGGCTTTGCCGCCGGAGAGCGCTACCTGCCCGACGGCATGGCCGAGCCGGGTTTCTACCGACCCGTGGAGCGCGGTTTGGAGATCAAAATCGCTGAGAAGCTGCGCCAGTTGAAGGCGCGCAATGAAGCCAAATAAAAACACCATGACGCGTCTGAAATTTTTGATAGCTCTGCCGCTCCTGGCGCTGGCCTCGGCCGTGATGGCGCAGGCCAGCTTCCCCACCCGGCCTCTGAAAATTGTGCTGGGATTTCCTGCGGGCGGGCCGCTCGATCAGCATGCACGGCTGCTGACCGACAAGTTGCAAGCCGTCTTGGGGCAGCCGGTGCTGGTTGATTACAAGGCCGGTGCGGGCGGTATCGTGGGGGCGCAAGAGGTGATGAAGTCCCCCGCCGATGGCTACACCCTGATGCTGGCCAACACCGGCGTGATGGTGATCAACCCCGCGCTGTACAGCAAGCTGCCCTACAGCACGCTCAAAGACTTTGTGCCGATTGCCCGCACCGCCATGCAGCCGCTGGCGCTGCTGGTCAACCCCGGCGTGCCTGCGCAAACGCTGCCCGAGTTCGTGCGTTATGCCCAAGCCAACCCGGGCAAGATCAACTTTGCTTCGGCGGGCAGTGGTGGCATCAGCCACTTGGTGCCGGAGATGTTCAAGAGCGCCACCGGGCTTTACATGGTGCACATCCCCTACCGTGGCAGTGCCCCTGCCTTTACCGATTTGATGGGCGGCCAGGTGCAATTCATGGCCGAGAGCATTCCGCAAGCCGCGCAGTACCACAAACAAGGCAAGGTGCGGGCCCTGGCCGTCACCAGCCGCGAGCGCAACCCGGCGCTACCGGACGTGCCGACGGTGATGGAAACCCGCGTGGCGAAAAACTTTGAAGTGGTCGGGTTCTATGGTTTCTTGGCACCCGCAGGCACACCCAAAGCCGTGGTGGACAAACTCAGCGATGCGTTTAAACAAGTACTGGCCTTGCCCGAGGTGCGCAACCGCATGGTCAGCCAAGGCGCAGACCCGGCATTTTTGGGTGCGGATGAGTTTGCCAAATTTTTGAGTGATGAAATGCCCAAATGGGCCGCCACCGTGAATGCATCAGGAGCCCGAGTTGACTAACCCCCGAACATGGCCCGCAGAGGGCTTCACCCGAGCCCCTTACTGGGCTTACACCGACCCGGATATTTACGCCCAGGAGCAGGTCAAAATTTTTCGCGGTAAGACCTGGAACTACCTAGGCCTGGAGGCCGAAGTGCCCGACCCAGGTTCGTTCAAGACGACTTACATCGGTGAGCAATCGGTCGTGCTCACGCGGGCCGAAGACGGCAGCCTGCACGCGGTGGTGAACCGCTGCGCGCACCGCGGCAATATGGTGTGCCGCGAGGCCTTTGGCAGCGCCAAAAAACTCACCTGCGTCTATCACGCCTGGAACTACAACCTCAAAGGCGACCTGACGCACGCGGCTTTTAGCAAAGGTTTGCGCGGGGAGGGGGGCTTGCCCAAAGACTTTGACATGGCCCAGCACGGTCTGCAAAAACTGCGCGTCGATACGATCTGCGGCCTGGTCTTTGCCAGCTTCTCTGCGGAGGTGGAGCCGCTGGAAGATTGGCTGGGCGACGTGGCCGCAGGCATCCGCCGCGTGCTTCACAAACCGCTCAAGGTGCTGGGCTATGACACGCAGCGCATTCACGCCAACTGGAAGGCCTATCACGAGAACCCGCGTGACTCTTACCACGCCAACATCCTGCACACGTTCTATGGCACCTTTGGTCTGTCGCGCCAGTCGCAGGAGTCGG